>CACLDR010000039.1 GCA_902605755.1 uncultured Marinoscillum sp.
ATCCTAAATCATCAGCTAAAATGAAAATAATATTCGGATTAGATGGATTTTCTTCAAAAGAATTACAGGCAAACACAGTTAAAAGCAGCAATAAAATGACGGATAATAATGTAATTTTCATGAGATTAATATATTCGGTATTTACCTAAAAATTGTGTTATGACTAGTTTCATTCTAAATTTCATAGATGTTTTATTGAGGATAAAAAGAAATATCTTTTTGTCCTCCTGCTAGAAGGTAGGACAAATCTACAACTTCCTGCTCATTGAGTTGGTTTAGTAATGCAGGAAACGTTTGTGATTGATCGGTGTGTTTTTTTCTCTGATAGTAGTGAAATGAATTTTTCTTATTTTTTTGGGTGTCAAAGGATTTTTCAAAACAAATAAAGAATCTTTTGTTTCATTCGTTACTTTAGATTGCTGCTCTTTTGGGTGAAAAAATTAAACCTTAAAGTCAGCTAATAGAAGATATTGATACAAAAAATAATAGCCTTTGCTTTGAAAGATCTTTCTTTAAATTTGAAATTATCTCAAGGCCTGTTCCCAATCAACGATTAGGTCTTCGATATGCTCTATTCCTAAGGAAAGTCTGAGCAAATTACTAGGAGTTTGACTTTCAGATCCTTCCACTGATTTTCGATGTTCTACCAGGCTTTCTATGCCACCTAAGCTGGTCGCTTGAGTAAAAAGCTGGAGCTTGTTGGCAACGGCCCGGGTTTCAATTTCATTTCCATCGATCAGCAAAGAAAGCATACCTCCAAATCCACCTTTCATTTGCTGTGTAGCAATGGCATGATGAGGATGGTCTTTTAATCCGGGATAGAGTACGCGATTGACTCTTGGCTGGCCATTTAACCATTCTGCTAATTTCTGCGCATTATCCGTTTGTTTGGTGATCCTGAGATATAATGTCTGAATACCTCTTGAAATGAGCCAACAATCAAAAGGGGATGGAATGGCACCCATTTGAACTTGAATGGATTGGATTCGATGTGCGAGGGATCCAGATTCCTTAAGTACGATACAGCCTCCCAAAACATCGCTATGCCCACCCAAATATTTCGTACTTGAATGTACGACGATATCAGCACCAAGGTCCAGTGGATTTTGAAGAACTGGGGTAGGCCACGTATTATCCACTGCAATTAATATTTGATGGGCATGGGCTAGCTCACAAATACCTCGAATATCTGATATTTTGAGTTGAGGATTAGATGGAGATTCAATCCAGATGAGACGGGTCTGTTGATTCAGCGAACGTGAAATAGTCTCTATGTTCGACATGTTAACAAAACTGTAGGAGAGGCCCCATCTATTAAAAATATCTTTTAAGAGAAGTTTCAGATTGAAATATGCATCATCTGGTAATATGACATGATCACCTGTTTTTAAACTTTGGAATACGGCGCTGATTGCAGCCATACCAGACCCAAAAGCAAATCCAGTGGTTCCATTTTCTAGTGTTGAAATACTTTTTTCTAGGGTTCTTCTATTTGGATTATCATTTCTACTGTATTTATATCGGTCTTCATATTTACCTTCTTTATTTCGTACAAAAGTGGAAGACAAATAGATTGGTGGATTAATGGCATGAACTTCATTAATGATGTTTTTAGTGCTTTGTAAAGCACGTGTTTCAAATTTGAAAGGTTGATGTTTTTTGGGCATATTATTTTTTAATTAATACAGAAAAAGATGATAATCTATATTAAGCCACTGCTGCCATCTGCTGATGGCAGTAAAGGATTTTTCTCTTAATTTTGGTATTCTAAAGTTAATTATTTTGGAGGAATTAACAAAGATTTAAAGCTGTGAAAGTAGCCTTTGATATTTCAATTAATACTTAGTTGATTAATGGTAAGTGTTATTAAATCGCTCTAATTATCCTCAGGACCACTTTATTCCAATCTCCACTTATGAGGGCGCGCCCAGCATCATAGTGAATTACCCTTTGGGTCTCTGATAGGGTGTATTTCAGGCTGATCTAAAGTTAGACACTTCCTATCATTAAGTCTCAGTTAAATCATAAGTATTCCAGCCATTGATATGGGTATTGGTGAGGGTCAATTCGTCTAATAAAGTTTGAGTTCCAATGCTTGATCATCTATTTTTTAAATCCGCAAGGTCAAATCATAAGGAACATAAGAAAGATAAAATTTATGGATTCTAGGGTACGATCTTAGTACGATAAAAAAGTACCTGTTCTCAAAACGAAAGCTGGACTCATAGAGTCAATGGGAATTTGAGGAGCTGAAATATTGACCCCATCAAAGTGGATAAGTTTCGTTGACATCGATACTTAGACCTGTTCTTCTTTGCAGGACAAAGTAAATAACGATGTGATTATTAGAAAATTAAATCTTAATTTTAAGCACTGATTATTCAAGATTATTAATCAGGCCCAGTAATAATTGTTAGTCTTTATTTTTTTGACCAAGGAATTGACTTAAACTTTCTTTGGCTTGATGCTCATCCGGATATTTTGATGTGACTAATGGAGCTGTGGGTAGTTCTGGGATATGCAAAGTTTGTGTCGGAAAGGCAAAATTGACTTTTAAAGCATTTCCTAATTTCAAAATTTCCATTAAAACTTCATGTCTTGCTTTCAATTCACTGGACCAATTAGGAACTTCAAAAAAAATATAAAACATAATTTTGAGTGAATGTGCACCCATATCATTGAAAAAAATATTATTATGATCCGAGTTGGTATCTGGATGCTGATTGACAATTTCTTTAAGACCATCTATGAAAACTTCAATCAATGCAGGGGGAGTATCATAATTGATACTTAATGTGGTGTAAAACCTTCGATAGACCCTTAATCCGTGATTGTTGATCGTGGCATCTGCTAATTTACCATTTGGTACGGTTACCAGCGAATTTGAAAATGTTCTAATTCTTGTAGATCTAAGTCCTACTTCCTCAACGGTTCCGTCGATGCCATCGGTAGTTATCCAGTGACCAATTTGAAAAGGCTTATCTATAAAAATCATTACAGATCCAAAGAAGTTTTTGATGGTATCTTGTGCCGCCAAGGCAAAAGCTAAACCCCCAATAGACAATCCGGTCAACAAGGGGAAAATTGAAATATTTAAGCTTTGTAAAATTGCTAATGTTCCAAAAGTGATAACAAAAACTCTTAATGATTTTCTTATGATGGGGATCAGCTGATCGTCCATAGTATTTTGAGTCTGAGTTGCCTTCATTTCCAGATAAATCCCAATATATTTAATTAATCTAAACGAGGTAATGGTGAATAGTAGGGGGATGGCTGCATTTATTGAATTAGCTAAATAAAAGGATAATGTGGTGGGCAATTGAAGTATTGGAAAAACGAAGGACAGTAGTAAGATGATGATAAGAAAACTCAAGGGTTTTATCAAAGAAGTGATTTCCTCTGCTGAAATGTTTTTAACTTTTAATTTATTTATAATACGATGAGCAGATTTCTCAATAAACTTGCTTAATAATTTATGAATGATAAAGGCCATGAAAATAAAAATTAGGCTAGCCAAATATTGATTTACGGTTAATCCAAAATATTGGTTGGCATGAGAGGAATCCATAATTTCAAGCAGAATATCGCCTCCAAAGTCAAAAAGTTTATCATGGAGCTGTAAAACATATGCTACGCTTTCTTTTGGAAAAATCCAATTGCCATTTACTTTTTTAAGATATAATAGAGGATAATTCTTATTCAGTTTATAGATGTGAAGTTGGGTGGTACTGTCAATGTAATTGGGATTGTTTGAAATTTGTGCTAAATCTATATAGATACCCTCACCTTTGATCAATTGGATTAATTTTTTAGGAAAATTTGATGAATCATTACTCGCTAATTCTGCACATTTTTTTATTAGTGTAGGATTAAAATGCGTGGATTGAGAATAAAAATTAAAAGAATTAATGGCTCTGTAGGGTGTACTCAAATCAAACATTACGGTATCTTCTGTCAAGGACTGTGATTGTCCCATCTCAATGATTGTAAACCCAAAAAATAACGCTACAAATATTTTTTTCATCTAATTTATGATTTTAATTGGGTACCTGTGAAATTACCTTTTTAGATTTGTCGGACAAACTTAGTAAAAATGAGTCAGCAGAACCCTTTTTATAGCTTATTTGAAACGCCTTCACAAACAGTACCTTTTAATTTAATAAAAAATGATCATTTTTTACCTGCTATAAAGCGAGGTATTATTCAAGCGAGAATTGAAATTAATGAGATTAAAAAGTGTTTGGATCCACCGTCTTTTGAAAACACTATTGTAGCCCTTGAAGAATCAGGAACACTTTTAGATAATGTGTCCAAAACATTATATAATCTAAATTCGGCGGAAACTTCTGATGAACTACAAAAGATCGCACAAGAGGTATCGCCCTTGCTTACTTCCTTCAATAATGAAATAAAGCTTGACAAAAAACTTTTTGAACGGATAAAATTTGTTTATGATGCTAACGATTCGCTCTCTGGAGAGGAAAATATGCTTTTGGAAAAAACATATAAATCTTTTGTTCGAAATGGGGCTGGACTGGATCTCAAGAGCCAAGATAGATTTAAAGAGGTTACTGTAGAGCTCTCGAGTCTGGGGCTGAAATTTGGTAAGAATTTATTGGCTGAAACCAATAAATATGAATTAGTCCTCAAAGAGCAAGATGACCTTTCGGGCTTGCCTAAAAATTTGATAGATGGGGCTAAAGCACTTGCCATTAAAACAAATAGACCAGATAAATGGATCTTTACATTGCAGGCACCCTCGTTTATTCCTTTCATGGAAAATTCAGATCATCGCGGTTTACGTAAGCAATTATTTATTGCCTATATGCAAAGGGGATTTAAGAAAGGGGAAAATGACAATAGAGATTTGGTTTTAACTATTATCAAACTCAGGGCTGAGCTGGCGGAACTCTTGGGCTATGATAGCTATTCTAGTTACGTTCTAGAGGAACGAATGGCTGAAAACCCAAAAAGGGTAAAAGATTTTCTAGATGATCTATTATTCAAATCAAAAGAGAAGGCAACTCAAGAAGTCGATGAAGTAAAGACACATATGAGGACCCTTGGTGTAAGTCATGAGATCGAGCGATGGGATTGGGCCTATTATGCAGAGAGTTTGAGGAAAAAGAAATTTGATTTTGATGACGAGTTGCTTAAGCCTTATTTTAAGCTTGAAAATGTTATAAAGGGAGTTTTTAAAATCGCTGAAAAATTATATGGATTGACTTTTAAAGTTAATGATCAAATTCCTACTTATCACGATGAGGTAAAGGCTTATGAAGTTTGGGAGGATCAGGAATTAAAGGCAATTTTACTCGCAGATTATTTTCCAAGATTGGGGAAAAGGTCTGGTGCCTGGATGACTTCTTATCGAGATCAGAAAAAAGTAAATGATCAACGAATAATTCCACAGGTCAGTATCGTGTGCAATTTCACACCCTCAACTGAGAGTCAGCCATCACTTTTGAAATTTGATGAGGTTAAAACCTTATTTCATGAGTTTGGACATGCCTTGCACGGAATGCTTGCTGACACCATTTATGAGAGTTTATCAGGAACCAGTGTATCCTGGGATTTTGTAGAACTTCCTTCTCAAATTTTTGAAAATTGGTGTTACGAACCAGAATGTTTGCGTCTTTTTGCTCATCACTATGAGACAGAAGAGGTTATTCCTTCAGAGTATATTGGTCGGATTAAGTCTGCAGCTACTTTTCACGAGGCCTATGCAACGATGAGACAATTAAGTTTTGCAATTTTAGATCTCTCTCTTCATAATCAAAGCTATGCCGCTACCAAGAATACGGATTCTATTGAAAGGTTAGAAAAAGAAATTTTAGGGACAACCAATCTACTCCCTGATATTCCTGATACCAACATGAGTGTTCAATTTTCTCATATTTTTTCAGGTGGATATGCTTCAGGCTATTATAGTTACAAATGGGCAGAGGTACTAGATGCTGATGCTTTCGAATGTTTTAAGGTAAAAGGTATTTTTGATTTTAAGACCGCTCAATCTTTTAAAAACTGTATCCTGACGCAAGGAGGAACACAAAAACCCATGGATCTTTATAAGAAATTCAGAGGGTCTGAACCTACAGTAGATGCGTTATTAAGGCGGGCAGGTTTGCTGGTATCAAATTCAAATTAGAGTTTATTTATTGGTTATTAGTAGTCTAGTGTATTGAATAATGCCCGCTCTTGATTGGTTTTTTCACAACACAAAAGGTCAGTTGGGCTTTGTGTAAGCGTGGAATGTTTTTCCATTAATTATGTATATGTTTTGAGGGCCAGATTTACCTAGATTATTTATTTCCATGGGCTTTGTACTGGGGATAGTAGTTACGGGAAGCAAATTTCCTTTTAAATCAAATAGGCGCATGTATGCATCATCAATATTGTTGATGGCTATGTAGTCACCTTGATTGCCATTACTAAAAAATTGAATCAACACTTTTTCATTGAGAGGGTTACTTTTTTCGAAGTAAATTTTATCTTTGTCATTGACGAATATTATTTTCTTATTTGTCACTTTGGCTATCAAATATTTGTTGTTTTCTGAGTCATTAATTAGGCTGAATTGAGTATCAGTTGCGGGCTTGTATAATTGTATTTTAAAAATAATTTCGCCTTTAAGATTAATCTGAAATAAGGTACCATTTTCACTGAGAACCGTCCAACGAGATGTTTTGAAATCACTTCCAATTTCTATATGGTAATCACTTTTTATATTGTGATTTAGTTTTACTGGGAATCCGTTATAAATTTTAGCTCTTCTGCTGAGTAATAAAAAATCACCATTACTCAATACAACAGCATAGACATCGGTACCCCCAATTCTGAAATGGCGCATAGAGCCAATAATAACTTTTTCAAAAGAATAAGGGTTCCATCCCTCAAGAAGATTACCAAACTTATCTGTAATGTAAGCATCACCTTGCTCTGTTGTAATGGAAAATCGGTAGTTTTTTCTTTCATCATAATCTACAATTTCTAGGCTTTTGAGGTTGGGTGCTATGTATTTTGGAAAGTTATCGACGTTTTGACCGTTTCTATCAATCACATAAATTGAATCATTTGTTATAAAAGCATATTGTAGCTTTTTATTTTTATAGAAGTCTATTTGGTTTACAGCACCCACTATCGGTAAGAAAAGAGGTCGCTGCCAGTTTATTTGAAAATCTTTATTAATGAGGTAAATCACTTTCTTTTTGTCTTGGACAATTATTTCATCATTTCCATTTCTATGGTCAGTTACCAAGTAAGGTTTTGAAATTAATTGATGATTAAATTCAAGTATATCTGTCTTTATTAAAGTGCTGTTTCTTTCGTAAAATGGGCTGCTTCTTTCAACAAAAACACTAGTAAAATATTTATCATCAATACTTGAAAATTGTATTGAAAGATATTCGAAACTTTTGAAAATTATCTCAGATATTAGGAAATCATTTTGCCATTTTGGCTGCATTAATCCAAACAAATAATCCCATGATTCGGCCCCATTAGCAACAATGGTATAAGGAGAATCCTTATTAATTTTCCCTAAAAATTTTTTCTTACTCAATGTTTGCCCCCACGTATTTTCAGCTAAAATATCGGATAGAAAATCTTTTAAAACAGGTAGATTTGGACTTATTAAAACATAATTTTTAAAAGAACTGTAAAAACCATCAGTCAGATCTTTCGCAATGCTGCCAAATAACAAAGCGGGGAGATTTTTTATGGGAAGTTGTTGGATGATGTGCTCATTATACCGCTCGACAAAAAACTGATCTGATTGTTGTCTAGGTATTTTGTTGGCGATAGCACCTAGGTAGTTTATGAAGCCTTCACTATTAGAGCATTCAACTATAAGGATGGGAACTTTTTGTCCATTCCTTAGTTGAATAGCAAGACCAATTTCGCTATCCATGAATTCTAGGGCATCTCGGGGAATTACTAATTTGTCAAAATTTGATGATTTCAGATCAAGCTGATCCGTATTTTTTTGTTGATCTCTCCAATAATACGGATCCTGAAAACTAAAATGTTCAAGGATCATAGTACTATTACTAATTACCTCAGTGATATCTAATGGTGCCCCACCGACCCCTTTGATCATCTGTAAGGTTGTATTGCTATCAGCAAATGAAAATCCACTTAAACTGATATGGTCGTTTTCGATATTGATATCTAAAAAAGCTGAATTTAAAAAAGCTTTATCAAGATCATTTGTGGCAAATGCCTGCGTACCCTTGATGAAACTGTCGTAATTAAGGTAAATATTACCTTCATCGTTTTTGATTTTCGTTAGTTCCTTATGCTGACTAAAGACCTTTCCAAAGGATTTATAATTTACATCATCGAAAGTTCTTATGGCATCTTCAACAAGGTAAGGAGTGAAGCTGGCGATAAAATAATTATCATAAAGAGAATAAGTTAAACGCCTGTCTGTAAAGGATAAAGAGACTTCATTCAATTCGAAACCTAAATACTTTCGAGATTTTTTATCTTCCTCTACCTTAGAAATCAGAGGTTCGATAAGTTTTACTACTTCATCAGGAGTGATCAGATCATTCACTGCTCCCAGATAAAGGAAGTCAAATTCATTTTTACTAGTATTATGCAGACTTATCAATCCAGAAGTTTTATCAATAAATGAGTAAAACGAATTGAGTCCTGTTAAGCTCTCTATTTTTGTGATTTGATCAAAGAGTTTTCTAAAACTAGGGATTTGAGTAATTGATTGAAATAACTCTAGATCTTCTAATCGGATGAGAGTAGTTCCTATGTCATTGCTTTCGTAGACAAGGGCTGAGTTCTCAGGAATAAAGTCCCATAAATTATCAGCGCGTTTTTCGTCCCATAAAAACCATGTAAAGTAGATCGATGTGTATAAGATGATAACTCCAAATGAGATGACCAAGCTTTTTTTCATAGCAAGCTAGCTGGTAGGATGTTCAATTAAGAAATAATATAAATAATAGGTCGGAATTAAAAAACCTTACTTGTGAAGAATGATTATTTTAAATTGGATTCAATAAATTCGCGATTCATCCTGGCAATATTGGTGACACTGATTCCTTTGGGGCATTCAATTTCACAAGCACCTGTGTTGGTACAGGCTCCAAACCCCTCTTCATCCATTTGGGAAACCATGTCTGTCACTCGCTTTTTGCGTTCCACTTGACCTTGAGGCAGTAAGGCGTATTGTGAAACTTTCGCAGAGACAAAAAGCATCGCTGAGGCATTTTTGCATGCAGCTACGCAGGCACCACAACCAATACAAGCGGCAGCATCAAAGGCATGATCTGCATCAACTTTGTTTATAGGAGTTGCATTAGCATCTTGCGTATTACCAGAAGTGTTAACCGAAACAAATGCACCGGCGTGTTGTACTCTATCAAAGGATGAGCGGTCGATAATCAAATCTTTTACTATTGGAAATGCTTTGGATCTAAAGGGTTCAATTACAATGCTGTCACCATCTTTAAATTTTCGCATGTGTAGTTGGCAAGTAGTAATGCCTCCATCAGGGCCATGAGGACGGCCATTGATATGCAATGAGCATGATCCGCAAATACCTTCCCTGCAATCGTGATCAAAACTTACAGGCTCCTCTCCTTTTTTTATAAGATCTGCGTTCAGGACGTCGAGCATCTCAAGGAATGACATATCGGAGGATATCTCATTGATATAGTAATCAACAATCTTACCTTTTGCAGTTGAATTTTTTTGTCGCCATATTTTTAGTTTTAAGTTCATCTTTTGTGAATTTTACTACATTCTTACTTATAACTTCTCTCTTTTACTTCAATGTATTTGTAGTTGAGCATTTCTTTGTGAAGCTTTGCATCTTTTGGGGATCCATTGTGCTCCCATGCAGCTACATATTGAAAGGCTTTATCTCTTTTGGCTTCACCTTCTGGTGTTTGGTGTTCTTCTCTGAAATGGCCCCCACAAGACTCTTCTCTAAACAGTGCATCTTTCGCGAAAAGTTCTCCTAATTCTAAAAAGTCTGCAACCCTACCTGCTTTTGCTAATTCCTCATTAAATCCATGTAAGTCTCCTGGTACTTTTACTTCTTTGTAAAATTCTGCTCTTATAGCTTGAATTTCTTCGACAGCATTTTTAAGATCCTTACCATTTCTCGACATACCGACTTTATCCCACATTACTTTTCCTAACTTTTTATGAAAGTAATCAACGGGTTTGGATCCTTTATTATTTATTAAGCTTTCAATTTGCTCCTGTACACCTTCTTCAGCAGCATCAAACTCTGGTAAATCTGTAGATATAGTCCCGGTACGGATATCTTTAGCTAAGTAATTACCTATTGTGTAGGGAAGAACAAAATATCCATCCGCTAGGCCTTGCATTAAAGCCGATGCGCCGAGGCGATTAGCACCATGTTCGGAAAAGTTAGCTTCTCCAATAGCATAGCAACCTGGGATTGTAGTCATCAAATCATAATCAACCCAGACACCACCCATGGTGTAATGCACCGCGGGATAGATCATCATGGGAGTTTCATATGGATTTTGATCAACTATTTTTTCATACATCTGGAAAAGATTACCATATTTGGTAGAAATGATTTCTTTCCCTAATTCAAGGACTAAGGCTTCATTATTTGCATCTTGGTGCGTAACAAGAGCTTTTTCCTTTCCGTATCTTATTATGGCAGAGGCAAAATCTAAATAAACCGCTTCGCCAGTAGCATTTACTCCAAATCCAGCATCACATCTTTCTTTTGCAGCTCTTGAAGCCACATCTCTCGGAACAAGATTACCAAAGGCTGGATAACGTCGTTCTAAAAAGTAATCTCTGTCGGACTCTATAATTTCCGTTGGTTTTAATTTTCCAGATCGGATGTCTTTTACATGTTCTTGTTTAGCAGGCACCCAAATTCGACCATCATTTCTTAAAGATTCAGACATCAAAGTTAGCTTTGATTGATGATCTCCAGACACTGGGATACAAGTAGGGTGTATTTGAGTGAAACAAGGATTAGCAAACCAAGCACCTTTTTTATGAATTTTCCATGCAGCTGAAACATTACTGCCCATTGCATTGGTGGATAAATAAAAAACATTACCGTAACCTCCTGAGGCTATCACAACAGCATGTGCCGAATGTCTTTCAAGCTCACCGGTAATCAAGTTTTTCGCAATGATTCCTCTTGCTTTACCGTCTATAAGAACTAAATCCATCATTTCGTGACGGTTGTACATCTTTATTTTACCCCTTGCTATTTGTCTATTCATAGCTGAGTAGGCCCCCAATAGCAGTTGTTGTCCTGTTTGGCCTTTAGCATAGAAAGTTCGAGAAACCAAAACACCACCAAAAGAGCGATTGTCCAATAAGCCTCCATAATCTCTTGCAAAAGGAACCCCCTGAGCGACACACTGATCGATGATATTACCCGACACTTCTGCTAATCGATAAACGTTCTCTTCCCTTGCTCGGTAGTCACCTCCCTTCACCGTGTCGTAGAAAAGTCGATAGTCTGAGTCACCATCTCCCATATAATTTTTTGAGGCATTGATGCCACCTTGTGCGGCGATAGAGTGTGCCCTGCGAGGAGAGTCTTGAAAACAAAAGGCTTTGATATTGTATCCTAATTCAGCCAACGAAGCTGCGGCTGAGGCTCCGGCCAATCCTGTGCCGATTACAATAATATCTATAAGTCTTTTATTGGCTGGGTTGACAAGATCTATTTTGTTCTTATATGAAGTCCACTTATGTTCTATTGGACCCTCTGGTGTTTTTGCCGGAAAATTTTCTCCTATTGTCATTTCAATTTCTTTTGAATAAGTATCTTGATTATAATATCGGCATCATATACGTCCTTTAAACGTCCGGTTCAATGTTTTAAGTGATGAAAAAGTGCAATAAAGACAAATGTCATTGGTACAACCACTGAAAAAGTCCAAGCCGTTTTTTTGATAGTGGGTGTGAATTTGTTATTAATTCCCAGAGATTGAAACGCCGATTGAAAACCATGCAATAAATGAAGCATTAATAAAATGAACGAGAGAGTATAAAATCCAACTCTCAACGGATCTTCAAACTTATGTACTAGTTCTGAAAAATATCTATGTTCATTTGGGGGTTTAAATTCAATATATTTATAACGCATTTCAGGAAGCCAAAAATCGTAAAAGTGGAGTCCTAAGAAAGCTAAGATAACTAATCCTGAAATTATCATGTTCCTAGATAACCAACTAGAATTTCTCTGATCATTCTTCATAGCATATTTAAGTGGTCTTGCCCTCCTATTTTGGTACTCTAGCACAAATCCCATGGTAAAGTGAAATAAAACTCCCAGTATGAGAATAGGTTGCATAACAAATTGTATGATCGGGTTGGTTCCCATGAAGTGTGAGGCTTCGTTATACATAGTTCCGCTCACCACAGATAAAAAATTAATGGCTACGTGTAAAAGTAAAAAAGAAATAAGAAAAAAAGCAGATAATGACATCGCTACCTTTTTTCCGATTGAGCTCAATAAAAAAAAACTCATTATTACAACTTGATTCGCATTTAAGAGTGCAAAGTTATATTTAGATCGGTTATCTTCCAATGATCTAGATCAATTTGATGTTACTTTTTGAGTAATTAGTTATTAAAGGATATTATTTGACTTTTTTGAACTTAATTAAAATGTTTTTGGTCTTATTCTTGTACTTGATTTCATGAGAAAAAATAATTTCATTTAGATTGTTGTGGTTTTAAGCTTAGATTTACTGAAATTCAATGAGTTCAGCGCATTTATTACGAAGTTAAATCATAAGGATATGGTTTGTTGACTATGAATATTCTCAAATTTTTAGGAGCCTTTTTTATTATATATTCTTTTTGCTCGGAACCGGTTATGGCCTCTCATATCAGAGCGGGAGAAGTGATTGCTCGGAGAATCAGTAATCTAACTTTTGAATACGAGTTTACTTTCATTGGATACAGGGATACCGAAACAAATATTGAATTTGGCGGGGGTAACTTTGATTTTGGAGATGGAACGGTGATTTCTGGTGATTTCAATGTACTGGAAACGCAAATAACAAATAATATCGTACGTGCGGAATTCACTTTATTTCACACCTATCAAGCACCCAACAGTTACATTGTGAGTTATTCTGAGGATAACAGAAATGGAGGCATTGCCAATATGGAGAATTCATTGAATACCCCTTTTTACACTGAGACTCTCATTATTATTGACCCATTTTTTGGTGTTAATAACACACCTATATTGACCGTACCACCAATCGATGCAGGTATTCCTGGTATCCAATTCATACATAACGCAGGTGCTTTTGATATTGATGGAGATAGCCTTGCTTATTACTTAATTACACCAAAAATGGGTAAAAATTCAGAAGTTATAATTTATAGGTCACTCAATCACCCTAATTTTTATACTAATTTTGGTCAAGGAAGTGAAAAATTAACGCCTCCAACTTTAGATTTGGATGAAGCCTATGGAAACCTTATTTGGGATTCACCTGGTGATATTTTTAATTTAGGGTCATCAGATTGTCCCACTGGAGTATCTGAATGTGCAGAATATAATGTTGCTTTTAGGATTGAGGAATGGAGAGAAATCGGGGGGAAATGGTACCGTTTGGGTTATGTTACTAGAGATATGCAAATAATTGTTTACAAAGGAGATAACGAAAAACCAAAACTAGAAATTCCAGATCCGATTTGTGTGACTGCTGGTGATCGTGTACTGAAAGCAATAGTGGGTTCAGACCCAGATGGTCACCAGGTAAAAATAGAGGCTTTTGGAGGGCCATTTGAAATCAACTCTCCGGCTTCTTATGAAAGTCCTAATTCTTTTCCAGCAACTTTTCAAGATACTCCTGGAAAATTAAATTTTGAATGGAATACTTTCTGTGGCCATATTAGAGAAAGGGCTTATGAGGTGCAATTTAAAGTGGCAGACAATCCTATTGAGAATAAAATTAAGATAGGTCCAACGTTAACTGATTTTGGCACTTGGGAAATTTTTATTGCCGGGCCTGCTCCACAAGGTTTAGTTCTTACGCCCAGATCAGGAAGGTCTATCGAATTAGCTTGGGACGATTATGTTTGTAGTAATGCGAGTGAAATGGAAATTTGGAGACGTGTGGGAGATTTTAATTTTGATTTGGATGATTGTGAGGTAGGAATGCCTGCTAATTCGGGATACAGTTTAATTGCAAAAACGGCTGCTTCAGAAACGACTTTTGTTGATGAAAGGTTGGCTCCCGGGGCAAAATATTGCTATAGAATTGTAGCACAATTCCCAAATCCAGGTTTAGGAACTAGTTATATTTCAGAAGAAGTATGTTTGACTCTAGAAACTGATGCACCAGTCATTACCCATGTCGATGTGCTAGAAACTTCCGAAGATGGAATTATTAAAATAGATTGGACTCCCCCTTATGAGATTGATGCAACAACTTTCCCTGCGCCATATACATATTCGTTGTATCGATCGTCAGGATTCTATTTAAATGAAGAGGTATTAGTTGCTGAAAAAATATCAGATACGTTGTTTCTTGATCAACTAGATCTCAACACCTTCGCTTATGCACATGCCTATCGAATAGCATTATATGATGCCAACAATTTATTTGTAGATTCATCTGCTGTGGCCTCCTCGGTTAAATTAAGCGCAAAGCCCCTTTTGAGTTCCGTTGAGCTTTCATGGCAGGCAAATGTGCCTTGGTCAAATAATATATTGAATTATCCTTATCACTATATTTATAGAGATCGTACGGATTTGAACGATCCTAATTTAATGATTCTGATCGACTCGGTAAAAATCTCTGAAAATGGATTCAGCTACCTAGATGATGGTCGCTTTAATAATACGGTATTGGATGACAAATTGATTTATTGCTATGCTTTGACGACATTCGGGGGATATGATAATCCAATCTTACCGTCTCCCTTGGTTAATAATTCTCAAGTCGTTTGCGCGCAACCTAATGATAATATAGCTCCCTGTGCTCCTTTAAACGTAACAGTTTTAAATTTCTATGATTGTGAATCTGAAGATGAAACAGCTCAATGTTTAGAAACGACTTTTGAAAATATTATTTCATGGGTGGAGAATAAGAGTTCACAGTGTGATGATGATATAATTTATTTCCGGATTTATTTTAGTCCGACGGGCTTGGACCAAGATTTTTATCTGCTAGATAGCACAGTAGAAACCAGTTATCAACACCCGATAGTGAATTCATTCAAAGGATGTTACCGTATTACTGCGGTGGATAGGTCATTGAATGAAAGTGATTTTTCAGGTATGAGTTGTATTGATAATTGTCCTAAGTTTAGTTTGCCTAATGCCTTTTCGCCAAATGCTGATGGTTTCAATGACACTTTTAGGCCTAAGTATTGCCCTCGATTTGTAACAGAGGTTTCTTTCAAGGTTTTCGATAGAACAGGGAAAAAGGTATTTGACCTTAAACTTGAAAAAGAGCCATCGACATTAATCCAATGGGATGGTAAGAACAATCTGGGATCTTCATTGGCCGCAGGCGTGTATTTTTATGTCTCAGAAGTTACCTTTGATGTATTACCCAATGCCAAGCAAGAAAAAAATTATAAAGGATGGATTCAACTGCTAAAATAGAATCTCCTGTTCTTTTATTTGATGGGGTATGTAACCTTTGCATTAAAGCTGTTAACTTTATTATTGATCAAGAGGCACTAAAACATTATAAATTTGCCTCTTTGCAATCTCAGTTTGCTCAACGGCTATTACGAGAAAAAAAATTACCCTCAGCTCATTTGGAAATTAACACAATTTATTTGTTCACGAACGATCAAATTTACCAAAAGAGTGCTGCAGTGTTTGAAGTTGCGAAATCCTTTTCATGGAATTGGAGATGGATTTACCTTTTCAGTTTTTTACCTTCCATAATTACCGACCTTTTCTATGACTTGATAGCTAAAAACAGGTATTTATGGTTCGGTCGACAGGAAAAATGTAAAAGACCGACCACAGAACTTGCAGAAAGGTTTTTGGATTAATTCATCCTGACTAGATTTGTACTCAGATAAATTTTAAGATATTACATGCCTGCATTCGTATTTCCCGGACAAGGTGCCCAATATCCTGGAATGGGCAAAGAAATATTTAGTAACAACTCTGTAGCAAAGGAATATTTTTTAAGGGCTAATGAAATACTGGGCTTTGAAATAACTCAAATCATGTTTGGGGGGACTGCAGAAGATTTAAAAGAAACCAAAGTAACCCAGCCAGCCGTATTTTTACACAGTGTTATTAATGTATTGAGTAAGGGTGATTTTTCACCTGAAATGGTAGCAGGTCATTCTCTAGGGGAATTTTCAGCTTTAGTTGCCAGCGGAGTGCTTGATTTCGCTGATGGATTAAGATTGGTGGCCAAGCGATCTT
>CACLDR010000040.1 GCA_902605755.1 uncultured Marinoscillum sp.
AGCAATGATAATCAAAGAGTTACAGTGATGTAGCTCATTTTTATTTCATAATACTTCATAATTATTTCAGGAATATTAAATAAAAGTGTTCTCATTAAGTTAAAATTTAACAAATAAATCAAGAGTTCAATTATTATTGACTTTTGGGGATTTATGATTTTTATGTGCGTGTCAGAGTAATGTTGAGGTGTTCAATTAATCCTTTAATGAGATTTACAGGTAGTATAATTAAGAGAGGAAGATATGCTTATGATTTAAGCTGTAAATAAAAGAAGGATTATTTTTTATTCCTCTTGACTCCATTTTCTCACTCCAGCAATTTTACCATCTTTGATATAATGTCTCTCAAAGAATCTATACTTTTCAATCTCACCATCCTTTCGGTATCTAGTTTCAGTGAATGGAAACATTACAACGGTTAAATTCTCATCATGAGATGGGACTACTGGAATTACATCATAAACATTTCTTTTAATTGAATCATATGGTTCATGCATAGATTTTGCAAGTTCTATTAAACTTGGTAAATCAAACTCAAGTCTTTTTAATCCTTTTTCAGGATAAAAAAAGACAGTTTCTAAATAATTTTCCTCAGTAATAAAATCATAATCTTGATTAACAAATGCAGTTGAAAAATCTAGGGCTAATTGAGCATCTTCCATACTTCCAATCAAGTAGGTGCTTCCTTTGTTATTCCCGCTTAAAATTTCACCAATGTTTTTATTCACATCAGTCTCATTATTTTGACAACTGATCATTAAAAAAGTAATTGTTATCAGAAAAATAACTTTTTTCATTTTAATATATTTTGGGTTATAGCACTAATATAAATAACATTCCGTTTAAAATGTTCTTTAAACTAAATTACGAGTTTGGAAGTAGCTTAACTAACCGAAGAAAATATGCCTATGGTTTAATGATTTTAAACCAAATTCAGATAATATCTTAGCTTACTTTTTTGTGGCTTAATGTAGATAAGTCTCTATTAGGAGCCTTTGTGGGAATGTTAGATTATTGTGGGGATACCTTAATTAACCCTTTTGCGAAGTCTTACTCTGTGCAGTTGGTGAAGTTAGGTTTGGGTTCTGTCCAAGAGGTTGCATTAAACCTGAAAGCGCTGCATTCTGAAACATTACTGACATCCCAAGAGCTAATGTCTTGATTAAAAGATTTTGCGTTGCTAAACATAAAAAACATATTTTTCACTTTACTTACATCCCAAGAGCTAATGTCTTGATTAAAAGATTCTGCTTTTCCAAACATAAAATACATAGTTTTTACATTGCTCACATTCCAAGAGCTGATATCTTGATTGAAAGATGATGCTCCAAAAAACATCACCGCCATATCTGTAACATTACTGACATCCCAAGAACTTATATCTTGGTTAAAAGTTTGATCAGTGGAGTCTGAAAATAAATAAAGCATTCTCGCAATTTTAGTAGTAACAACCTTCGATACATCCGCATTTTCATCTACCATTTGATAAAGCATTGCCGAATCTACTACTAAATAATTAATCCCATTCAAACTATATGATTCTCCGACTACAGCATTTTCATATGCCTTAATGGTTATTCCATTTTCACTTAAATAGATTAAGCTCTCTGAAATATCATCAACCTTATCATCACAATTGGAAAAAATTATAAGTGAACAAAGAATAATTGAGAAAAAAATGTATTTTAAAAATTTCATGATAGTTTGCTTATTACTATTTCAATTTTCCCATTACTAAATTGAGAAGTTTTGAATAAGATTATTAATTCCGTCAACGTTTCTTCTTCCCCAAAAATCTAATGATGTATCATAATTAGTACAATGGTAATAACTATTACTGCAATTACATATTAAACAATTATTTGGATTTTCTTCAATGGATTCATTAATCCAGCCTTTGGCCCGTTTTGGGTTATTTGTCCATGATTTTCGGATCATTTTCCAGTTGTCGGGTTAAATGATTTTATATTATTCAAAAATTCATTTTCTAATATGATTTTATCATCAGGGGTTTTTACATAGTGTTGCCTTAATAATTCATCAGTAGCCTGGTAAGTGAGGGCCATATTTTTTATACATTTTTCATAGAATAGGTCTAATTAAATTTACGTATACAGGAGATTATTCAAAATATCATTTGTTGAAGAAATTAATTTTTTAATAAATACAGGATTATACCCTTCGAATTCATGTCTAGAATTAAAATTTATTTTAGGTTGGCTGGAGTTTCTGTTGTGAGGTCCAGACAAGAAGACTTTAGTATCAAAAAGTCTTTCTAAAAAACAATTAGAATTTCTCCAAGAACAGCATTTGCAATCGCATATTTGACTTGAATTCCTTCCTTTATCCCAAAAGAATAATCCCATTAACTAGAGCTTTTTTTAATTTCTTCACCCCAATCTCCGATAAACTTAATAATTGTCTCATTAAAATCAGCATTAAATTTTATCTCACAAAAACTTTTTTTTTGTAGACACACTCACCACAAGAATTTTTTTCAATTTTAGGGTGATCCTCACAAATAACTTCTTTTTTTAAATCTACAATTGACCATATTCTCTCACCACCAACATCTTCATAAACTAGCTCGTAATAAATGCTTTTTGTTAACTCATCTTTAGAATCAAAAAAAATTTTAGTAATTGTTCTATCACCTACATTAAAATCATCTATAGTTTTGGAATAATCATGTTCTTGAACTGCAGAGTACTTAATTTGATTTGATGAACCATACAAAAGAGGGGACGGTAAGCTAGACCAAGGTTTATTCTCTTTATTTGCTTTGTCACCTCTAAAAATTTCTTTTTCGGGTTTACTTTTGTCAACGACCTCTGTTGCATAAACTCCATAAAGCTTAAATTTTTTCATCAAATCAACAGAATATATTTTCTGTTCTAATTCAATTGGTATTAGGCCAATATTCTTAAAAACTTGAAAAGCTATTAGTGAGGTAACTTGAAAATCTTGATAATTATTAGCTTTTAATTGTTTTATAAAATTATCATTTACTGATTTTATTAGATTAAATTCATCAAAGTATTTAGGTATGAAGCATTCACAATAAGAATTTATGGTCTCTAAAAATCCTGAAATATCACTTTCAGCATCATATCCGAAATATTCATAAAGTATTTCACTGTCCATTAAGTCACACCTAAAATTATTTTCTTTTAAAAAATTTAAAAACTCATTGGCAGTTGGCACAGCATCTGCCCAATACTGTGAGTAGGCACAAAAGTTTATAAGAACAAATGAAACTAATAGTTTGATTTTTTTCATGTAATTTTATCTTAACCAGATGGTCGTATTTCGATCAAATTTATATCAATAAGATAGCTTTAATTAAAATTATGAATACTTAAGAGATTATTTTACTTGAGGTCTAGTATTTAGCTCTGTTTAAATTGCTTTCTAATAGCCTTTTTGAGTGTTTGAATAATCTTAATGTTAAGTTTCTTCAAAAGCATTAATTAAATTTCTTTGAAGGTACAATGAAACACATCCAGAAAGGCTAGTAAAATGACCTTTAATCAAAATAGTAGCAACAAGAATGTCACCGTTTTGTGAAAAGGACATTGCCCACCCATAGGTTATTTTTTAAAAGAAATACTGAAATATCGTTGATGGTGAAGCATAAAACAAAAAATCATAAATCTCGTAGTGATAACTACGCAAAAATCTCGTAGTGATAACTACGCAAAGCTAAAATGATTCACTTTTTTTACAGGATTAGCATAACTAATAGAAAGAGATTAAAGGCTTACAATATCTGAAAACTGCTGGGTTTACAAGAAAAGCTTATTTAGGGGTAAATATTTTTATATGAATATTGAAAAATGAAAAAACTAAGAGAATACGAATATTTCATTCTTATTTCAATTGGGTCAATTATGGTTGTGCTTGATTACATGAACTATGGTTCCATAGATGATTCAATAGGGTTAGTATTTATTACTACGGGATTAGTTATTTTTTTTGGAAAGCGAATTTGGAAGAATAATCATCATTAGGCCTATTGCACATTAATACATTTAAATAATATTTTAGTAAAATTAAAAAAGCTATTAACAAGCTTATTTAAAATGGTATATTTTTTTTTATTAGTGAAATATAAAATTTTTTTTAAGCTATTTAAAAAAACATTCATTCTTTGCCTTTAAAATATCGGGTTTTCACTAATTGGAGAAGATAATGATACATTTCAGTTAGACATAGTTTTCGGATTACCATTCATTTTATTTGGAATATGTTTTATCAAAGAGAAAGACTCTTGCCTTACTAGCATCTCTTTGCAGAGAATTTTGTTTATCATTCGATCTTTAGTTTAAATTTTTCTAATCTACCACACTTTTTATTTGAAAACTCTAAACAATAGGCATGTCCTCTTATGTCAATATAGCTGCTTATTTACCTATCAAATGAATTAATTTAAATTTAAGTTTAAATTGAAATGATCAATTGCCTTGTGAAGTTTAGTTATGGAACTTGTTTTTTATTGGTACTTTAAGGTTGAAGCTCATAGCTTTATTCCAATTATCTAAAAATTTCTTCTTTAAATGAAAAGGGAGTTACTAATTACCTCCTTTTTCATCAATACAAGAGATTATTGTATTTACTCCATATGTTTCAAGCTATAAAAAGCATTTGAACCTATTATTTTACCATCATTATCGAATCTATGTGAATAATGTATTGGGAGCAAGATTTCTTTACCGTCTGCCTTCCTTTTCAGTCTAAATTTCCACCAAGATAAAACAGTTTTCGAATTTCCCTCTTCATATTGAAGGTAGTCGGGATAACCAATTTCATCAAAACCTAATATTTCGAACCTATCTAAAAGTTCTTTATTTCGTTCTTTTGCCTCATCCAAACTCATATTTGTTCCCCAAGGATCATTAATGTCATAGAAAGATGAATTATCCGCAAAATGAGAATACGCGTTTTCATAATCTGCATTTTCAAAGGCATACATTACTTTTCTTACCGTATTTATGTATTCGTGATTAATGTAAATCGTGCCATTTGTCCTTTCATAATTATTATCATACAAAGCATTAAATACATTTTGATTGGCATATTCAAAAGCCGATTTAATTTTAGTATAATCATCATTAAGGTAGTAAAGTCTATGAAATGGCATATCTACTTTCACACCGTTATTTTTGTTGACAGCATAAATTCTTTCCCATGTTTGTACCCAAGTCTGATCGCCTTGCTTGTATTCAATCACATCTGGATAAGCAGGTAAATCTTTTTCGATTGAGAAGTAATCGAAATTGTTATGCCACCATTCCATGTTTTTAATAAATTGTGTTTTTGACCAGCCCTTAAAGTCTTTATTGGTACCAACACCATTTCTAATTTTAAAATCATCTTCTAATAATGATCCTGCCTTTTCAAAATCTCCGCTAACCAAAGCATCATTGAAAGTTTCAATTAAACTTAATCCTGGATGTTCTTTGTAAACTATTCCATTTTTTGTCTTTTGTGCTAGTAATGAGAAAGAAGAAAACAGGATAAGTAGTAATAGTATATTTTTCATTTTATATTGGATTTAAATTCTTATTTCTTCCTTAATCTATTACTTATTTTAATCATTAGCAAATCACTTTTCATTTCATATTCACCGACTATTTCCAATACCAAGACGCTACATACAGAGTATCTATTATTAACAATGCAGTTATTTAAAAGGGGAAGATATCCAAGAGTTTTTTGACTTCTTTATAATGGGGATAATGCTGTGAAATACAAAATTCCAATATAGACTAATATTTTATGAAGAATTTTAGTTATTATCAAGCTCAACAAAGACGAAAAATTATTTTCGGGGATGCTCGTAATAAATATGTAATTTCAAGGATTTCAAATTATCATTGATCCTTTATATATTAATAAATACTCCTACCTATTCCTCCAATAGATTTAATACTTCATTTTAAAATTGTGTTAATTGAGTTGTTAGCCATTATTAAACGGTGAAAAGAATATGAATCAATTGAAGCCCAAACAAATTAAGACCCAAAAAAGACATACCTAATAACCATTAATGGGACTGATAAAAGCTTCTTTAAAGCACTTATATTTTCTAATATTAAAAATTAATTCTATAAACACAAGTCTCCGCAAAATATTTTAAGCATGTCAAATCATTTATTGAATTTAGAATGTATCTAGCTATTTTATTAGGAGATAAACGGTAGTTATAAGCGTTCATTTCAAAAAGGTTCGGAGGATTTTGAGGTGATATGATACTTTTTTATTAGATAAATATTGCATATTAGTTTTTGGAATTTTATTAACTTGACATTGAAATTTTTAAACCAAATAAAAAAATGAAAAATAGAATTACTGAAATAAAGTCAGCTTTACTTCTATCCTTTTTGTTAACTGCTACTGTAATGTTAATTCCAAGTTGTCAACAAAAACAAAAAGATCAAATTATTGAAATAGAAAAGCCTGAATATTTTTTACTCAGACCAGAAATCGAAAAAGCCTATGGATATTCGCATGCTGTCAAGATTGGCAATGACATTAAAATTTCTGGTGCCGTAAGTATGGATGAGGAGGGAAATCCAACTGCAATAGGTGATTTAGGTGAACAAATGAAAAACTGTTATGCTGATTTAGACAAAATATTAAAGCATTATGGTTGCACATTCGATGATGTTGTTGTGGAAAATATTTTTACAACCAATATGCCATTATTTCTTGAGAAAGCAGCTTACCGAAATAAAATTTATACTAATCGATTTCCAACTGGATCCTGGCTTGGGGTTAAAGAATTGGCGCTGCCAGGTTTGATGATTGAAATCGAATTAGAGGTTCATAAAAACTAAAAAAATAGATGATACAATAAAGGTGTCGTAATGTTAATTTTGATACAGCAAATAATAAAAGGGTAGTGGAAGAATCCCCAACTATAGTGAAATATTACAAATACCTTTTGATATTTGGTTCATTTTGTTCACTTACGCTGTTAAACAATTGTGGTGATAACGACGATCCCGTCGCTGAAATTCTGACAAATAAGGATGGATTAGATGACGATTTGATCGCTCTCACAGATGCTGATGGAGACGGTGTTACTGATGCTGACGATACTTGTGCAGATACTCCTAACGGTGCCATAGTGGACAGCTATGGTTGCTCTGATTCACAGAAAGATACCGATAGGGATGGAGTAACTGATGATTTAGATGCTTGTGCTGATACTCCCGAAGTGGAGATGGTTGATGAAAATGGATGTGAATTGACATTTATTTACTTAGATGAAAATGGAATTACAATAAAAGCGTCGGAAAATGCGGTAGTTGGGGAGAATTATGAATTAGGTGGGATTAGTTATTTGGTTATAGATTCAGCTATGCTTTATCAAATGGTACTTGATAAAAAAGATGTTTCGAAAGTAGTTACTTCTTTTATAATAAACATGAATGGGATATTCAAATTAGATACTTCATTTAATCAAGATATCAAATCTTGGGATGTGAGCAATGTAGAAATTATGAATGGAATGTTTGAAGGAGCTAGTTCTTTCAATCAAAATATTGGTAGTTGGGATGTGAGTAGTGTTAAAGATATTCGAAAAATGTTTAGCAATGCGTCATCTTTTGATCAAGACATTAGCTCCTGGAATGTTAGTAATGTAACTCAAGTGAATAATTTATTTAAGTCAACACCCTTCAATCAAGATATCGGATCTTGGGATGTAAGTAACGTTGAAATTATGAATCGAATGTTTGAAAAAGCAACGTCATTTAACCAAAATATTTCTAGCTGGGATGTAAGTAATGTCACTCAAATGAAACATATGTTTAATAGTGCTTCCAATTTCAATCAAGATCTCAATTCTTGGAATGTATCTAATGTTACTAATTGTGAATCTTTCAGTGTAGATGCAACTGCCTGGACTAAATCTAAACCTAACTTCACAAGCTGTCTAGCTGGAGATGAATCGGTTTGGAAAGGAGACTTAATTACCTTCACAAAAGCAGACAATACAGACCCTAATTTGGCAGAAAATCAAGATAGGATTACTGATAACGTATGGCTCACAAGATCAGATAATGAAGGTGGGCAAATTTATAATGCAGTTCTGGAAAGTGGGTCAAATAAAGAATTAAGTCCATTAGGGACTGAATGGGCTGAGGGAGATATTGAAAATTATGCGTTTTTAACTTATTTACCATTTCGAACTGCGACGGTGAAGCCAAGACTTGCAATAGGTAATAGTTATGTCATTCATTTAGTCGAAGACAATATTTATTTATCAATAAAAATAATTTCGTGGTCGAGAAACAAAGCTGGAGGATTTAGTTATGAAAGAAGCACCAAATAAAGTTAACAATATTGGCTAATATTATTAAATTCAAGCGAATATGCATTCTCGAAATATGGGTATTTTGAAAATATAAACGGCATGACTGTAAAATCTTTTTCCCATTAAGCCACTAGGCCTTTAAACACCAATACAGCTAATAAAATGGCATTTTTGTCACAGATCAACCATTGGGAAGGAACCTAAATTTAAACTTAACTTACTGCAAGAACTAAGCCTCTTTCTTATCCTTAAAATGGCCCTTAAAAGTATGTCCTGAAATATTTATCGTTAAGAAAATAAAGGGTTACCTTTGAAGCTATCACAAGCATTTATCAAGTTCTATTTTTCCCCTATAAAGTAAATATTTTTTTGCTGGTAATATTTCAAAATATCTTCAGGGTGTGTCTACGGAGTGGCTGAGAGCGGTTCTTTTCAGTTACATTGGAGAGTAAAAAAGGACTAAGATCTATTGTTGAAAAGGGTTAAAGAATTTGTAAAGTCGCTTATTATTGATCCTTGTTAGGATGTTTAATCTTTTTTCCTCCTGAAGGTGAAAAGCAAAGTTTGCATAGCAAAGATGGGACCTAATCATTTTTATGTTAGATGATATGTAACAAATCAGACGAGATAAAATAGATTTACCCGGATTTAAATTTGACCGATAGTTAAAGATTAAACTAGTAAATTAATACTAATATAAATACAACTGCTAATCGCATTTCCCTAACATTTACTCCAAAATATGCTCCTATAAGGCACAAGCACACCTTGCAGGTGGTACAAAACAGCCCTATCGTATTTTGAGTTAACAGAGACCGTTTTTAGAGTGAAAATTTAATCCTATTTTAGTGGGAAAAATGTCCTTATTTCATCAATAGTTTATTCTTCAGTGAGATTGATATTGATGCTATAATTATCCTTGATTTTTATGATTGTTAATCTTTTATAGTGTTCGATGCGCCAAAGCAAAAGTGTCTGAAGTTTCATAATTTTTTTCAAATTGATGTCAATTTAGGAAAAATCTAAAATCATCCTTATTTCTTTTTAGACTTATTTTTTTAATAGTAAATAGTCGATGTAGATGTTAATGAGCTGCGTTAATATTTTTCCATAACTTTATTCCTTATAAACTAATTAACTATGAAGACAAAAAATAATATACTTCTTGCTGAAAAAATGATTTTATCAAGGTTTGATACTATCACTTCTAAAATTATTTGGACAATAGACTTAGAAAAAACGATTACAGGAATAACCCGAATTGATGATTTAATTTTTGTCACTAATGTGTCTAAATGGGGTATTGGTCAATACACAACATTATTGCAGTTTGATACGGGAGAAATTTTATGGACGATAGAAAAAGTATTTACTGGCGTGATGATAACAGATCAATATATTTTTAATTTGAAAGGGTCGAAGTTAGAGGCTTTATCTTTAAGGAATGGGAAAGAGCATTTTATCATTAATACGACTTTTAAATGGACAGCACCTAAATTGGCGTTGATAGGAGAAAAATTATACCTTTATTCAAAGAAAAAGATACTTGAGGTCAATCAGAAAAGTGGTCAATTAATCGAAGTAACATCCCCAAAAGGATTGGATCTTCGAAATACTACTTGCCTAGTTGATGAATTCCAAATTAATATCAATACCATTACCACACCTGATTCGGGGATGGGATTCATTGGAGATACTAGTGGTATAGGTGTTGATGGTGGCGGTGATGGTGGTGGTGGCGGTGATGGTGGCGGTGATGGTGGTGGTGGCGAATGATAAATTGCAAATTATTTAAAGTGAACTAGTTTCTTAATTTGTTATTAAAATAATTTATAGTCATTAAGATTCTACAATAATTTTTAAAAAGTTCAGAATAAAAAGTCACCTAATGGAATTTTCAAGTTTACCAAAGTATGTTATAGCCAAGCTACGGAAGGTATCTGCCGCTATCGTCTGAAAGATTGGAGTAAAAGACAACGAGATTTAGTAAGAAATAAAATCATGCGGTTTAAAATGCTATTTATTTTATTTTTAATAAGGAACACTAAAATTTAACTTGAGAACATTTAAAATATTTTACAGAACGGCTCCCATGATAATCGATAAAGCAACTCATATTAAGACAATTCCCCTTTGAGTATAATACTTCAGTTTTAATAAAAAGCATCGGCTATACCGAGAACAAGAAAATTGTTTTTAATTTAAAATTAAGGGGATTTGAATTTGTCAAATAACAACCTTTCTTTGAAGGGATTAAAAAAAGGATACGATAGTGTAATGATACTCGTGTCGAATATCATCTTTTTATGAAGACTTAATAAAGTTTTTTGTAGTTATAAAAACTTTTCCTGCTATCTTTTTAGGTTCTATTTGACAAATAAAATACCCACATCTTGTGCTTCACATGCTGCATTGAATGCTTGTATGGGACCTTTAAGTAAATTTTCAGCATTTTGTTTGTACTTAGACCACTCTTGTTCTAACTCAACTTTGCGTGATTTGCTTCCCTCGGTAATTTTTGGGATACTACTATCTGCTTCATTGATTAAATAGAGGTAATGGGCAGTGAATCCATTTTCGAAATTTTCAACATCGTCATATGCCTTGGATAATCGCTGTGCCATGATGGTATCCCATGCAGTAAGATCTTGACTTAGCTTTTTACCCATGGTAAGAAGTTCACTGTGTCGCTCTGGGTCCATTTTAGGGAGTAAACTTTTGAGCTTTTTGTTCATTTCATTGAGTTGATTAGTCATATCGGTCATTTCCCTGTAGGAAGCAGCAGCAGAGCTCATGAATGTTGAGTATGCTTGGTATTGATCTTCACTGAGATCATATAATGGATTGGCTTGAATAATTGCTTTTGTTTCAAAACTTTTATTATTATAAGCTAAAGTCAGTTTATAAATGCCAGGGATGGCTTGATGCCCTGTATAGCTCCCTTCAATATAGACCTTGGGTATACCAGGGAGTAAAGGATAGCACATGTTCCAAACGAATCTATTGAGACCTCTATTTTTTGGGAGGACAGGTTTTTTTGGTGGATTTCCCTCATATGCTACGTATTTTTTATCTGCAGTGGATGAAAAAGTATTAACGAGGTTCCCTTGTTCATCTAAAATAGTCATTTTAAGTTCGGTTTCTTTGTCTAAGGGAGGTAGGTTGTAATAAATGACCATACCACTGGCAGGATTTACGCCTTTAAGTAAATCAGTCCCTTTACTTTCATTAGAATTAAAGCTGCTAGACCAATTGGCAATGTAGGTAGGGGTAGGTGTATAAAGTTTACCTTCGTGTGAGCTTCCATTATACTGTCGGAGGATGTTCAAGTCGTCTAAAATCCAAAAAGATCTTCCTTGTGTGGCTACTACGATGTTGTCATGACTGATGGCGATGTCGGTGATTGGTGTTATGGGTAAATTCAACTGTAAACCAGACCAATTAAGGCCTCCATTCCAAGATACGTACATGCCAGTAACGGTTCCTGCAAATAATAAGTCTTTACGTTTTTCATCTTCACGAACGACTTTGGTGTAGGCTCCCCTTGAGATTCCTATATTGATTAACTTCCATGATTTCCCATAATTTGTGCTTTTGTAAAGACCTGGTGTATAGTCATTGAATTTATAACGTGTGGTAGCTAAATATACTGTTGCTGGATCATGTGGAGAAATTTCAACAGAATTAATTAGTGTCTCAGGCAAACCTTTAGGTGTAACATTTTTCCAGTTAGTGCCATTGTCTTTTGTTAAATGAAGTCTTCCATCATTACTCGCAGTGTAAATCACCCCTTCCTCATGTTTAGATTCAACCACATAGGACAGTGTACCATAATTTTCTGCACCCACAGCTTCAACAGTGTACGGACCACCTCCTTTACCTTGTTTTGCATCTATGTTTGCGGTCAGATCGGGTGAAATAACTTCCCAAGAAATACCTTCATCTCTAGTGCGAAGTAAATATTGTGCCCCGTGATAATAAGTGTTGGGTTCATGTACCGACTTAACTATTGGTGCATTCCAATTAAATAAATATTTCATGTCGCGAGCTGCCAATCCAAGGTATAAATTTGGTTCTATCATTACTTTTGTTCCCACTTTAGCTTTAGTATTTAGCAATTCAATAGATCCTAAGTAACTACCACCCATGACCTTATCAGGATTATCCGGATCAAAAGCCAAGAAAGCACTTTCTCCACCGGCAGAGCTGGTCCAATCTGATTCAGTGATACCGGAAGATCCAACGCCAATGCTCGCAATTTTTACAGAAGAATTATCTTGCTGACCACCATATATATTATAAGGGAACATATTATCGGTGGTAACCCGATAAAATTGAGCCGTCGGCATGTTGTCAATTCGTGACCAATGTGCACCTTTATCAAATGAAATTTCAGAGCCTCCATCACTGGTCAAAAGCAAATTTTTGCTGTCATCAGGATTTATCCAAAGATCATGATAATCTCCATGATGACTTCGTATTCGTTCCCAATCTTTGCCCCCATTTAGGGATCTGTAGGTACCAGAAGTACCACCACTCAAAATGTAAATGATATTTTCATCGTTAGGATCTAAAGTGATTTCAATGTAATACCAAGCTCTTTGTAAGAATCGATGATCTGCGTTTATTCGGGTCCAGTTTTTACCTGAATTTTTAGAAACGAACAAGCCTCCTTTTTCTTGCTGAGAATCACTTTCAATTAGGGCATATACCCAATTGGAGTTCGCACGAGATACAGCGATAGCCATTTTCCCTTTCTCTTCCGGTAGTCCTTTATGGATTTTTTTCCATGTCACTCCACCATCAGAGGATTTATATAGCCCGCTGCCTTTACCGCCACTAATGATTTTCCAAGGGGTTCTCATATGCTCCCACATAGCAGCATATAAAACATCAGGATTATGGTAGTCGAGAGATAACTCACTGGCACCTGTCAAATTATTTACAAAAAGGGTGCGGGTCCACGACTTGCCCCCATTTGTTGATTTATAGATACCACGTTCTTCAGTGGGTCCATTCAGTGCTCCTTGAGCAGCTACCCATAAAATGTTCGGATCACTAGGGTGAATGACGATACGAGCGATGTGCTGCGTCTCCTTAAGCCCAATGTGATTCCATGTTTTACCGGCATCTGTTGATTTGTATACACCATCACCATGGGAAGTCATTACTCCTCGAGGTGCGTGCTCTCCCATACCAACGTAAACTATGTTCTTGTGGCTTTCTGAAACCGCAATAGCTCCAACAGAACCCATTTTGAAAAAGCCATCAGAGCAATTAATCCAATGTTGACCTGCATCAGAAGTCTTCCAAACTCCCCCACCGGTAGTGCCCATGTAATAAGTTAAAGAATTTCCAACGACACCTGTTCCTGCGTTGGCACGTCCACCTCTGAAGGGGCCAATGCTTCGGTATTTTAAATTATTAAAGACGGAATCTAACGTTTGACCTTGCGATTTGAAATCATAGGCAGAGATTAGACAGCAGATAATCAAAACAAATATCCTCATTTTTTTAGTTTTTATGTTTGTTAATTTTCTATCAATGAACATTATGTTTTTTGAGGTTGATGATTTTATCAATAATTCTATTGTTTATTCACTTTTCAACAGATAATACATTAAAATTGATTAAATAATTCAAGTA
>CACLDR010000041.1 GCA_902605755.1 uncultured Marinoscillum sp.
AAGGGATACCTTAAGATTAGAAATGGGATATTGCTTATACGGGAATGACATTGATGATAAAACCTCACCACTTGAGGCAGGTCTGGGGTGGATTACAAAATTTTCAAAATCCTTTGTCAATTGCGCAGCACTCGCCTTACAAAAAAAAAATGGAGTTCAAAAAAAATTAATTGCATTTAAAATTAATGGCAAGGGCATCCCAAGAAATGATTACCCAATTATGAATTCAAAAGGTGTTATCATTGGCAAGGTCACTTCAGGAACCATGAGTCCAACCTTAAATAAGGGTATTGGGATGGGTTATGTCCTTATGGGAAACCATCAAGTAGGGACAAGTATTTTAATCGAAATTCGAAATAAAAAAATACCTGCCACCATTTGTCAGACTCCTTTTTTCTAAATATATGCCCTTAACAATCGAAGTTTGCTTAACACCTAAGTTAATAAATCAACATGTCCTCCAAGGAAAAATTGCCATTGTAGTAGACATATTTCGGGCAAGTTCCTGTATAATTACCGCTTTATCAGAAAATAGCGCTGCTATTTATCCAGTGAGAACCGTTGACGAATGCTTAAAATTAGGGAGTCAAGGCATGCTTACCGCAGGAGAACGCGGAGGTATCAAAATCGAGGGATTTGATCTAGGAAATTCACCTTTTGACTATTTGGGAAAAGTCTCTGGAAAAGAGATAGCTATATCTACAACGAATGGTACGATAGCTTTGGATAAGTCAAAAAGTGCAGATCAAGTAATCATTGGCTCATTCTTAAATATTACAGCTACACTAGAATATTTAATTGATCAAAACTTACCTGTAGTCATTCATTGCGCAGGTTGGAGGGGAGTACCCAATATAGAAGATACCTTATATGCTGGGGCCTTGGGTCATCAACTAAACGATCATGGCTATCTCGCCATTAATGATACTGCAAAAATGGCAATAGATTTATATCATCAAAACATGAACTCCTTACTGCAAACAGCATTAAAATCTGACCATGCTAAACGACTTAGAAAATTTGGAATAAATAAAGATCTTGATTTCTGTCTTCAAGTAAACAAATATCAAAACCTAAATGGTAAATTAAAAGGTTCGAAAATTGTTAAAATCTAGTTAACCTACCCAATTCCATTTTGGACAATTCAAGATCTAAAGCTTTAGTAGAAATTTGTAACTCTCGTAAGGAATAAATCAAAGAAGTCAACAATAAAATTAAAGAAAAACCGAAAAAATAGCTGCCCACGTCAAGCCGCCCATAAAAGATAAAAATCATACTTAATACACAAAAGAAAAAACTGAATACCCCAAGAATTTGCATGTCTCGAATCAAAGTCAATCTTCTTCGTAAATTTTTAATTTGATCCTTAATGAGAACTTTATCAGTATGCTCCAAGTATTTCTTGTGCAATTCTCGTATAATCTGGGCAATTACTAAAAATCGATTGGTGTAAGCCAACAGTAACAAAGAAATTGCTGGAAAAAGTAAAGAGGGTATATTGATTGAAATAGCCATCTATTTTAATTTCGGATTATTCTTGTGACGGAGATGATCCCTTAAATCTTTCTTTTTAAAGTTGTTTTCCAATGCCGAAGTCAAATCAGTCCCAGTTTGATTGGCTAAACAAATCAAAATCCATAAAATATCAGCCATTTCATCTGCCATATCAAAACTCTCGTCAGATTTTTTAAAGGACTGATCACCGTATTTCCTTGCTATAATACGTGCTAACTCCCCGACCTCTTCTGACAATATGACCATATTGGTAAGCTCACTGAAATAGCGTACACCTGTAGTGTTGATCCACGAATCAACTTTTTTCTGGGCCTCTTTGATTTCCATTAATTTAGTGTCTTATGATATCTATAAAATATTAAGAATTTGCTCTTTAATTTTCTCTAATTCCTCCTTCATTCCCACTACTGATCTTTGAATACCCGCATCATTGGCTTTAGATCCAATCGTATTAATTTCTCGACCCAATTCTTGGCATAAAAATCCTAATTTTTTCCCACTTACTCCTTGATCATCGCTTATAACATCAATAAAATAATCCAAATGACTGCCCAATCTTGTCTTTTCCTCTGTCAAATCTAATTTTTCAATATAGTAAATCAATTCTTGCTCAAATCTATTTTCATCTATTTGAATCCGCCGCTTGACCTCGTCAAGAGAATGATAAATCCGATTTTTTAAATTTTCAATCCTCCCAGGATCTAGTTTCTCTACCTCGCTGAGTCCAAGTCTAATTTTTTCATAAGAAGCAACCAATGCTTTTTGTAGATTTGCTCCTTCTTGAAGCCTGAATTGATTACAATCAGCTACTCCCTTCAAAAGTACTGTTTTAAAAACCTCAAAAGAGATATTTCCCTCTGGACTTTCCTCATGAACAATTACATTAGGCATGTTCATGGCAATCTTAAACATAGCCACTTTCCCTTCTATACCCAGTTCATCTGATAATTGCTCTAAACGTTTGTAGTAAGCATCAAATAGCTTTTGATTAATCTGAATAGATGCTTGCTCAAAATTTTTAAGCTCAAAATAAATCCCCAAATTAATTTTACCTCGACCTAATTCTTTTTCAAGGAGCGCCTTTATTTCCATTTCCCATTTTAAAAATGCATTAGGTAATTTATAAGAGGGATCAAAAAACTTACTATTAAGTGTCTTAATTTCAACTTTTAAAGAGTAATCCTCTGTAATTTTTTCAGCGGAACCAAAACCAGTCATGGATGTAATCATCTTACAATATTAAAAGTCTAAACCTAATGAAAGGGTTAATTTTGCAGTTTTTATCTCAAAATTTTCTATCGGTCTTGCGTAATCAATTTTAAAATAATAACCCAATAAGGCCGTTCGAAGTCCGAAACCGCAGCTCGCCAGCCAAGGGCTAGCGTAGTTGGCCAAATTAGCTTTAAAAGGTGTTTCCTCGTAATCGATGAATATAATACTTCCTTTCCGTGTAATCGGAATCTTTCCATCCCAAGCAGTGCCAGCATCGGTAAAAGCTACCAACATAAAATTTCTCAAGAAAGTAGACTTTACAGGAAACCTCGATAAATATTGAAATACTGGAAATTTCAATTCTATATTAATCAGCATAGCGGCAGTACCATATTTCTCATTCAAATCATAGCCTCGCATATGATTTACAAATTCAGTAAAAAGCAAATTACTATTATCGACCTCGTTAGCTACACTCAAGGGATCTTCTCCAGAATGTTCTTTGGTCTTAGCCAAAACCCAATTAGGTACTCCTCCTAGAAGAAACTTTTGTGGATTGATGCCAAATGATTTACCTATGAAAATACGGGTAGCCAATGTCAACTCATTGTGTATTTTTTGATAATGCCTCAAATCAAACCTAATTAAATTAAAAGACTTGTTTTTGGAAAATGACTGATTATATTGTAATTCAACAAGGGCTCTGGTCCCTTGTAAGATATTGAACCCTCGCTCCTCTGTATTGTCAAAAATACCTTTTAAATGAAATCCAGAATACCAAACTCGACTATCATCAGCATAATCAAAAGTATAATTGGCGTTCACGCTTTCATATTGCAGATTATTAAAACTTGTTTGCTGAAAAAAAGGATTCAACTCAAGTCTGAATTTATTGGTCAAGGGAACTGCTGCCCCAACGATCATTCCATTTAATTTATAGGACTGTCTTAAAAAATTTTCTGCATCATTTTCAAAATATATAGATTGTCTAATTATCCTTACTTTAAAGTCCATCCAGTATTTCAAATACTTATATTCCGCAAAAAGATCGCTTTGATCGAAACTGTTGGTCAACATACCTCCTGCATTGATTACATGATTCCCCAAAACATCTGAAACTTGTATTTCTGCCGAAAAGCCAAATCCTCTAAGTGGATCTAAGACAAAATCATTAATTAAATTATTTGAACTAAATCTCGGCTCATATTTCCGTGGACCCCACACTTCATTATCAATAGTTAATCGTTGATAATTTTTAAAAAAGGAATCTATTTTTAATTCATCATTTGATTTCAATTTTACTTCTCTCTCTTCAAATTTATAATCCTCTGTATCTATATATTGGGGATCCTGAGATGAACTAGATTCCTCAAAGACCAAAACATCTGAGTTTATTTCTTTTTCGACCACTTTCTGAAAAGTACTATCAAAATTTAATGACTCTTCTTGGCCTTGCTTAAAAAGGCTTTCCGCTTTAGTATCACCTAATGCTTTTTCTTTTTTTAATTTTTCAATCTTTCTTTTATCAAGAAACTCGGCAATATATTGACCTTGTCGGATTTTTTGTCGAGTTGTCTCAGCGGTGAATTTTGATGACTCAATATCTATATTTGGATAATAATAAATGTGATCTTCACCCTCGTCAAAAGCTATAAAAACCATCCCCCTATCATTACTGAAATGTATATCAAAATCCTTTAAACTACTATTAAAATTGGTTACTTGGGTTTGAATTCCCCCGGGCATTTCATACTTGAATACATTAGCAATACCCCTTTGGTCACTCAAAAAATATAATTCCGATTGATTTTTAAATATAGGTTTCATATCTCTAGTATTAGTATTAGTCATTCTGAAATATTGGTTGGTAGTTGTATCTATATCGAATAGAAACAAATTGAAATGGTTATTTAAATTTTTAATACTTGTATCAGCAATATTTAAAGCATCTGAGGGACGATTAGAACTAAATACAATGGCTGCGGTTCCAGGTATGAAAGTTGGATCAATATCATCAAAAATATCAGAAGTAATTCGTCGGACTGAATTTCTCAATACACTGACAAGAAATAAATCACTTTGCCCATCTGTATCTCCACTTATAATGGCTAATCTCCCATTTTTGTTTAGAGAAAAGCTTTTGACTTGGTTGAACCTTGAAAGTGGTTTTTCATTAAAAAGACCCGTTTCAAGATGGTAAGTTGATAAGTATAAGAATCCTCTTTTAAAATAAACAATTCCTAAAAGATTATCTCCAGCAAAATCTATTAGAGGAAGATCTTGATCTATGTGCTCTTTTTCCACTTGATAGCCTCCCTTGAGAATACGAGTTTTATTTCCTGTATCCATATCTCTCAAATAAACAGAGAACCTGCCATAGGAATTCTCAGTATAAGCGATATATTTCCCAGATTCACTTACTGCAACATCCTTATGATATATGTTTTCTTTTTTATTGGTTGCAACAATCTTTTCTTTAGCCAAAGGTTTATAAATCTGATGAATTTGATCTTTACCGACGGCATAATAACGTTTCCAATTTTTAGAAAATTGCTTATAACTTATTCCTAGTGTATTACTAATACTCACATCCTCTTTATGCATAATTCTAGTCAAATTAAGAATATTAGATATATTAGATACTCCATATTTAATGGCGATATAATTCCATATAGCTTGTCCCAATATACCCGCTTGGTCTCCTTGAATCTTTTTTTCTTTCTTGATGTGCTTGGCATCTAAATAGTCTCTTATAAAATCATCCATTTTCAGATCCCAACCATAGGCCAAATATCGTGCTGCGCCATCTATGAACCATTCAGGAAGTTTTAAAAGATGTGAACTCTGAAAAACCTCTTTAAGACTACCCCCGAAAAGCATATCGTTGATCAGAGTACGAGATAAAAGATAAATAAGCTCTTCTTTAAATACCTGTGCTGTTCCTGGATGTGCAATTTCAAGCTGTAGCTTAACAAACTTCATTTCTCCTCCAATCGTGAAAATGGAACCATCAATATTTATATTACTCTGCTGAAGATCATTATAAGAGTTATAAATTATTATCTTAGTTTTAGCACTGGGCGCATAACCCAATACATCCGTCAGCCTGTTAAATTCCTCCTCTAGATAATCAATAGCTTCTTTGGCATATTTACCCCCTTCATCATAATAATAAACATCAAAATGGCTGGTGGAATAGTACAACCAATTAAAATTTTTATATTGAACCCTATTATGACCAAACTCTGTGTCATAGTATTGGCCAAACGATGTTGAGATCGATGATACACAGATAAATAAAAATATGGTTTTTTTAATATCCATTTTTTCAGCGAACGGGATTTACCTCCGAATACATTTTTTTACCAAAGCAAATATGATCTGCCAAATTCATGGCAAAATAAGGAATTAAAGAAACCCCTTTACTACCAAAACCATTAAATATAGTTACATTTTTGTATTTATCATGAAAACCTATAAAGGGCTTCCTATCAAAAATTGCAGGTCTTAATCCTGCCCTATGTTTTAAAATTTTCACTTTCCCTTTGTATAACTTACTTAACCTATTCAAGAGTTCCAACTTCCCTGTTTCGGTTGGCTCATCATTCTGATTTTCCTTATCATAGGTATACCCCACTCTCATGTAATCTTTAAAAGGCAGCATAAAAATACCCTTACTTATGACATGATTCATCTTTAAAAGACATGATACGTCCAAAATTTCACCTTTAACTAATTTAAATTTTAAATCAGACCATAAGGGATTATTTTCCGCCAAAGGTCCTTCACAAAAAATAATCATATCCGCCTCGAACGATCCTAGTTTGACATGTGCTTCTCCCACTTCTAAGGTTTCTAAAAGTACACTTTGTTCAGTATACATGTCTTTAATTTTGAAATATTTTTTACCTTCACTTATTAACTTTGGAACGTCAATCATGCCAAAATAATTTATAAAGAACCCTCCCAAAGGATCTATTAATTGATCAATCCCCGTTGGATAATTCACAGTTAATTTGATGTAGGAGGTATGACCCAACTCTGTAGTTCTTAAAGACCAATCATTTTGTTCTTCAACATTATTGAAAGGGCGATAAATAGTTTTGCTAAAATTAAATTTGGCACGTATTTTTTTTTCTAAATCTTGATAGGATTTAGAAAGATTTGGAAATAATTCATCTGCCAACCAAGTTTTGGCCATCTTGCGCCCTGTGATAGGATTGTACAAACCTGCAGCCACTTTTGATGAGCTTACGGATGGATTGTTGTCTATTATCATGACGTTTTTTTTCCTTTTTTCGAGCTCCAAAGCCAATAAACTTCCAGCCAAGCCCTGCCCTACAATCAAAATATCTCGCTTTTGCATCTTCTTACAGACTTTTTAAGCAAATTTGCATTAAATGTATAATTTATGGACATAGAATCCTTTGTATTCAACGCCTTCTACGAAAATACGTATTTATTATCCAGTGCTAACCGAGAAACAATTATTGTCGATCCTGGATGTTACGATAGCTTTGAAAAAAAAGAGCTTACGGATTTTGTAAAAATCAACAAATTAAATCCTATAGCTATCATCAATACTCATTGCCATATCGATCACGTGTTAGGTAATGATTATTTAAAAAAATTATATGAAATCCCCTTATGGATTCCAGCTAGTGAAAAAGAACTACTAAAATCTGTCTCAACCTATGCCCCTACTATGGGCATTCAGTGTTATAAAGAAGCCCAGCCCGATAAAATGCTTAAAGAGGAAGATCTGATTAAGTTTGGCTCCGAAAAATTAGAAATCCTATATGCACCTGGTCATTCTGAAGGGCATCTAATGTTCTACCACGCTGCTGATCAATTGCTCATTGCAGGTGACGTAATTTTCCGTGAGAGCATTGGTCGTACGGATCTTCCGGGAGGTAATTTTAAAACCCTAGAGAAAAGCATCAAAAATCAAGTTTATACGCTGCCAGATACCGTCAAAATTTATCCTGGGCATGGCCCCAGCACAACTGTTGGTCATGAAAAAAAGAAAAATCCCTTTGTAAAATTTTGATTTTTCTTAAGCACATACCCAACTTACTAACAATATTCAATCTATTGATTGGAATCCTGGGCATCATAAATGTTTTTGATGGAAACTATCAAAACACCCTTTATTTTATTATCATCGCTAGCATTTTTGACTTTTTTGATGGTTTTACCGCAAAATTACTTAGCAATACGAGCTTATTTGGTAAAGAATTAGACTCTTTAGCTGATATGGTGACTTTTGGTGTACTCCCCGGATTGTTCCTATACAAGTGGGCTTATTTGATACCAGATAATTTATATTGGCTGACTTACAGCGCTGCGGCAATCCCTATTTTTGCTGCCTTGAGATTAGCTAAATTTAATTTAGATTCTACAAAAAACGATTCATTTATTGGATTACCTACACCCGCCGCGGCCCTACTTTCTGTAACCATAGTTGAGATTCCATTTTTAGTTTCCTGGATTTATTTTATTCCTATTTATAGCCTTATCGTAAGTCTCCTTTTAATTGCACCTGTAAAAATGATCAGTTTCAAATTTAAATCCATAATTTTAAGAGGTAATGAGTTGAGGTATGTAACCGTACTTCTGATGCTAACAGGTTATGCCCTTTTTCAGCGAAATTTTTTACCCTTTACAGTACCTGTTTACATTATTTTTTCCTTACTCTCAAATATACCTTCAGTGCGTAAAGTCATGGGCTAATAAATAATTTTGTAGGTTAAAATCGTAATATAAAAGAGTGAAATTATTTTATATCTTGCTTATTTTTATCCCCCTCTTATCAATAGGACAAACCACTTTATTTGATAAAGGACATTGGTATAAAATTGGTGTTACCGAAAATGGAATCTACAAAATTGACAAGAACTTTCTTAATGAATTAGGAATTGATTACAGCCAGCCTAATACACTCAAAGTATTTGGTAATGGACTAGGGATGCTTCCACAAGCTAACTCTGCGGAGAGACCTCGAGGACTAATTGAAAATAGCCTCAAAGGTTATGGTCTTGAAGATGGGATTTTCGATGACAACGACTTTCTACTTTTTTATGCCAACGGGCCAAATAATTGGACTTGGGCAGATGACCTTTGGCAATTTGAAAAAAATGTTTTTTCCGATACAGCTTATTACTTTATCACTGCAGAAGGCTCAACTGGAGCTAGGGTAACAGAAGCACCTATTTACAATTCAAGGAACATTATTAATTCTTCCTATGTAGCACGTCAAGTGCATGAATTAGATGAGGTAAACCTATTAAGCAATTCGGGTAGAGACTGGTTTGAGAATTATTTTAGAGCAGGAGAAAGTAGAAGATATAATTTTCAAACCGCAGGCGCATTAGATACTATTAAGGCCTTCATTAAAGTCGTAGGTAGAAGTGATTTAGCAGGTGCCTTCGAAGTCTATGAAAATGAAACCTTATTAGGACTCATCAATTATGATGGCATAAATACTAAATCAAATTCAACTTATGATTTAAAAGGTGATATACAAAATAAACTCTTCAAATTTTTAGCTAAAGGTACCGAAACTAGAATCTCCCTAAAACTCCCGATACTTTCAGGCTATGATGTACTTATTGGATATCTAGATCAGATAGTCCTGACATATGCCAGTAATTTAGTCCTTCAAAATGACTTTATGTTATTTTCAAACCCCTTGTTGAAAGAAGACACAGTCACTTATGAAGTAATCAGCGACATGGAAATAGAAGTTTGGGATATTACGGGCCATTTAGTAGAAAATTTACCCTTACATTCAGTAGGAAACAGTCATAAATATACGACCTTAAATTATGACCAACAACGCTTTGTTGCATTTTCTAAGCAAAACTTGCCTCAACCCATCCCCTTTCATCAAATTCCAAACCAAAATATCTCTGGCCTAAATCCAAGGGACGGACTCATCATTACCCATCCTGAATTTATAGCATCTGCAAATCGAATTGCCCACTTTCATTCAACGCATGATCACTTAGATGTTGATGTGGTTACAACTTACCAAATTTACAATGAATTTTCATCAGGGATGCAAGACCTAACAGCCTTGAGGGATGCAATCAAATTTTATCGAGGTCTCAGTGATAGTTTTCGCTATGTATTACTCTTGGGAGATTGTTCTTTTGACTACAAAGATCGAATACCTAATAATACAAACTTTGTTCCTGTTTATGAATCCAGAAATTCCATTGACCCCATCACTAGTTATTCTTCAGATGATTATTTTGGTTTTTTGGAAGATGAGGAAGGCCTTTGGATTGAAAATAAAGAAGGAAATCATAGTTTAGAAATTGGTATTGGCAGACTTCCGGTAAAGACAAAAGAAGAAGCGAAAAATATTACTGATAAAATTATCCGTTATGCTTCTCATGAGAGAATGTATGGGTCTTGGAAAAATAACATTACCTATGTAGCTGATGATGGAGATGCCAATTTACATCAACGCGCTGCTGAAGATCTTGCTGATTATTTTGACAATTTTCAACCACAAACCCGGTTGAATAAATTATACATAGATGCATTACCCCAAGAGTTTTTGGCCAGTAGGGAATCTGCTCTGCTCACGAGAGAAGCGCTTATCAACACAATTGAGGAAGGTACTTTTATTGTAGATTATTTGGGTCATGGAAATGAAAATCAATGGGCTATTGAAAATATCATGGATGCAACGCTAATTAATGATTTAAATAATCGTTATCATTTACCTCTGTTCTTAACGGCGACCTGTGAATTTGGTAGGTATGATGATCCATCAATTAATACATCAGGTGCCGAGAAGCTCTTACTCAATGAAAATGGTGGGGCCATTGCTTTGTTAACCACCACTAGGCCCGTTTATGCTTATTCGAATGAATTAGTCAATCAGGCATTTCATAGAAATTTATTCAAAACTGAAAAAGGATCCTTCTTAAGGTTAGGAGATATCATGAGATTTACCAAAAACGAGAGTATTTCTGGTGTGAATAATCGAAATTTTTCATTATTAGGAGACCCTATGCTGAAGCTCCAATATCCAAAAAATAAAGTTATCATTGATAGTATAAATGGATTAAATATTTTGGGTCTAGGTACCGATACATTAAGTGCGCTTGAAAAAATAAGGTTAAATGGATCAATACTGTCCATCGACAGCATATTTCTTCGAGATTTCAATGGAAGTGTAAATGTTTCAGTTTATGATCGAATCACCGAAAAAGAAACGTTAGGCCAAGAAGATGATAAGTTTACTTATACAGTAAGAGAAAATAAAATTTTTGAAGGTGAAGCAACGGTTTCCAATGGCCATTTTTGGATTGAATTTATAGTCCCCAAAAATATTAGTTATCGATTCGAGTCGGGAAAAATAATTTTGTATGCTCAAAATAATGAGCTTACAAGTGACGCGACAGGCTTTTTTGAAGATTTCGTCATGGGTAATACGGCAGAAAATGCCACTGAAGACAATGATCGCCCAGAAATAAATCTTTATATCAATGATGACTCATTCAATGCAGGAGATATAGTAGGTAAAAATATACTTTTCATCGCTAAAACGACAGACGAAAGTGGTATCAATTCATCAGGCATTGGTATTAATCAAGACATCACCTTAACCATGGAAGATGGAAGCCTCTATGTTTTAAACAATTATTATGTGGCTGATCTTGATACTTACAAATCAGGAAGCATCACTTTCCCATTGAAAAACCTCTCTGTTGGGAATCATACAGCAACTCTAAAAATATCAGACTTACACAATAACACCTCTACTCAATCCGTTCACTTCATAGTTTCGAACGAGCCTAAATTATCGCTTTATAATGTGAAGAACTATCCTAATCCAGCTGTGGGTGGTACTACTTTCACATTTGAGCATGATCGAATAGGAGAGGCTTTAAACATAATACTCATAATATATGACATCCGAGGAAATATCATAAGCAAAGAGTTATATGAAATTGATAACAGCCCTAAAAAAGTTGATGACCTATTTTTGGCTTTCCCTCCTGGCAAATTTAGAAAGGGAATTTATTTGTTCCGAATAGAAGTTTCAAGTACACTAGATCAAGCAAAAGGATATGCCATTGAACGTTTAATAATAAATAATTAAACTAAATTTACGAAAGATAATGCAACCCATGAAAGTCTTTTTATATTCCATATCCATTATTTGGATCCATTTTTTTACAAAAGGACAAATTCGTGTTACTGGCCAAGAGGGAGATAATCCTATTTCAGTTGCCGTTCCATTTGTAAGCTTTGCTCCAGACAGCAGAGGATCTGCTTTAGGTGATGCCGGTGTTGCCACTAGCCCTGATGCCCAAAGCATTCATTGGAATAATGCAAAACTCGCTTTTATTGATTTTAGCTCTGGTATATCTTTTTCGTATTCACCATGGTTGGGGAATATTGTGGACGACATGTCTCTTAATTATCTCACTTACTATAAAAGAATTGATCAAATTCAAACTTTTGGCATAAGTATGAGATATTTTGATCTCGGAGAAATTCAACTGACTGATGTCACTGGATTACCCAGTGGCATTGAAAATCCTCGTGAACTGTCTTTTGATGCCACTTACTCTAGAAAATTAACCGAAAATCTCAGTGGAGGGCTCAGCATCAGGTACATTTGGTCTAATTTATTGGGAAACAGTACCGGAGCTCCGAGTGCAAATGCTGGTAAAAGCCTTGCTTTTGATTTAGGGTTTTATTATATTAAACCACTAAATATAAGCAGTTTAGATACTGACCTGTCCTTAGGTGCTCATGTCTCTAATTTAGGTCAAAAGATAAGTTATACGAGTGAGGAATTTGAAGATTTTATCCCCGCCAACCTCAGAATTGGGACTGCACTAAAAATGAATTTAGATGAATTCAATTCTTTCACCTTTGTCTTTGATATAAATAAATTATTAGTGCCTTCACCTCCTATTTATGAACGGGATGGCAATGGAGTTATAATTACAGACCTTAATGGTAATCCTACCATTTCATCAGGTAAGAACCCCAACCGTCCATTCATAAGCGGTACATTTGGTTCTTTAAATGATGCACCGCGGGGTTTCAGTGAAGAGGTGCAAGAACTCACTTTTTCAGTAGGTACGGAATATTGGTACGGAAATATGGTTGCTGCCAGAGTAGGTTATTTTTATGAACATGAAAATAAAGGAGCTAGAAAATATTTTACAGTAGGCTTTGGGGTACGATATTCGACTTTTGGCCTTGACTTATCTTATTTAATTCCTAAAGACCAAAACAATCCCTTGGGGGATACCCTCAGATTTTCCTTCTTATTT
>CACLDR010000042.1 GCA_902605755.1 uncultured Marinoscillum sp.
GGTCTAAACAGTGGCGGTGCGGGTGGAGGAATTTACAAAAGTATTGATGGAGGAGATTCTTGGATAGCCTTGTCCAATCAAGGATTGCCAGGAGGTAAAAATCGACCAGTAGGAAAAACAGCCATAGCAGTGTCTCACAGTAATCCTAATACCATTTATGCACTTTTTGAAATAGAAAGTCCGGAACTTTGGCGATCAGACGACAAAGGGGCAACCTGGAGGCTAATGAATCAAGATCATACAATGAATGAGCGTGCTCCATACTATACAAGAATTGTAGTAGCACCTGATAATCCTGAGGAAATTTATTTTTTAAGTGTTCGCTTCAGTAAATCCGAAGATGGGGGTAAGACATTAATGAAAAACCCTCCTCGTGGAGGTGGAGATAACCATGACATGTGGATTGATCCATTGCTACCAGAGAGGATGATGGTGGCACATGACGGTTGTGCCAGTATCAGTCTCAACAGAGGAGCCTCATTCCAAAGCGTCGTTTTACCCATCGCTCAAATGTATCATGTCTCCACGGATGACCAAATTCCTTATTATGTCTATGGAAATAGACAAGATGGTTGGTCATACCGTGGGCCCAGTAATAGTCAACAAGGTTATATTCCCGTTGGATTATGGCGCGGAGTTGGTGGTTGCGAGAGTGGTTTTGCAAAACCAGACCCATTTGATAATAACATAATTTGGTCGGGCTGCTATGACGGTGGTTTGGAGCGTTATGATCTTACTACAGGATATGCCCGAGAGGTCAGGGTTTGGCCTGAGGCAGGCTATGGGTGGGCACCAGCTGATCTCAAGTACCGATGGCATTGGAATTTTCCACTCAATTTTTCACCACATATCAAACATAGGGTTTATGTTGGTAGCCAATTTGTACATAAAAGCGATAATGGTGGTCAAAGTTGGCAAGTCATCAGTCCTGATTTGACCTTAAACCTTAAGGATCATCAGCAAAACTCCGGCGGCATTGCCGTAGACAATCTAATGACTTTTGACGGTGCAACCTTATTTGCCATCGAAGAGTCCCCTATTGAGGCGGGTCTAATTTGGACAGGAAGTAATGATGGACAAATTCAACTTAGTCGAAATGGAGGAGAGACTTGGAAAAATGTAACAAAAAATATTCCAAACTTACCTTCATGGGGTACAGTAAGTAGTATTCATCCTTCAAAATATAAAAAAGGGACTGCCTACATTGCCATTGATTTACACCAAATGGGGGACTTTGGTACATATCTTTATAAGACTTCTGACTATGGTATTCATTGGAAATCAATTGTTGGAGATGTCCCGCAATCGGTGCATAGCTTCGCACATGTATTGAAAGAAGATCCAAAAAAGGAGGGAATGCTATATTTAGGACTCGACAATAGTCTGCTGATAAGTATTGATGATGGCACACATTGGATGCACCTAAAAAATAATTTACCCCCTGCCCCCATTTATTGGCTAGAAGTCCAAGAAAATTATGATGACTTGATCATAAGTACATATGGAAGAGGATATTATATCTTAGATGATCTTTCTCCACTGCGCCAATTTAATCCAAATTTAAAAGAATTGCCTCAAGTATTTGACCCCCGAAAAAGTTACCGATTGAATAATAAAGAAAGCATTAAAACCGATGGTTATAGTTTTAATTCTGGAATGAATCCTGCTTATGGAACACCCATCAATTACTATCTTCCAGATACCCTCACTGAAAGGATTTTTATTGAGATCCGAGATGAAAAAAATGAAATTATTCGCACGTTAAAAGGATCAAACAATCCTGGAATAAATCGGATCGTGTGGGATTTAAGATATGAGCCAACCTACAAACCTCAACTGCGTACGCGTCCTTTCGGCAGACCTTGGGTACAGTTAAATGGTGAGGGTTGGAGACCACTAGTTACTTGGGATTTAGACTTGTTGAGTGGCCAATATGGTCCAAGAGTAGTTCCGGGTAAATATAAAGCATTAATTAACATTGATAATGTCTCATTTGAAAAGGATTTAATGGTTTTTAAAGACCCCTTGGCACAGGGTTCCTTGGCAGATGTCAAAAAGCAAGTACAATTTTCACTGACCTTACGGGAAGCAATGAATACGGCTGTTACGATGATAAATAAAATTGAATACATTAGGAGTGAGTTGTTACTTCTTCAAACTTCCCTTAAAAAGAATTCTGAACTCAAACAAGTAGATCGATTAATAGGTATTGCAACCCAAATTGCTGGTTCACTTTACGACATACAACTCACAGGTGCTAGAGAAGATGCTTTTCGATCTCCTATGAAATTATATGGTCGTCTAAGTGCCCTTGCCAGTGAAGTTAACTCCAGTGGGATTGATTTTAAACCCACTGATCAACAAGGAGATGTTTATGAAATTTTAAACCAAAGACTTCAAAAAGCCAAAGGAGCGTTTAATGAACTTACTATTAATGAATTGGCTGCATTTAATAAAAACCTTAATAATATGAATATGCACATCGACATCGAGAAAAAAATGGAAAAAAGCAATTAATCTTGGACACTTAAATTATTTTGCATATTATCAATTGAAATTCATTATGGTACTCACTTTAAATTAATAAGCCATCAAAAAAAAAGAAAAGAATAAGAATTTAACATCGGTCAAGGTGACCAACTCAGACTTTGAGAATATCAAATCAGCCCAAGATCTTGAAATTTTTTTAAATGCCCAAGGTACTGATTTTAAGATCTCGGACCTGGAAAAGGATTACGAATACCAAATGAAAAATCTCCAAGTCGAATTAGTAAAATTACAAAGTTGGATAATCAAAAATCAAAAACGAGTTGTTGTAATTTTTGAAGGTCGAGATGCCTCTGGGAAGGGGGGTTCAATCAAGCGATTCACAGAACATTTAAATCCGAGAGCCATGCGAATCATCGCCATGCCCAAACCAACCGAGCTTGAGAAAAAACAATGGTATTTTCAAAGATACGTTCAAGAATTACCAGAAGCAGGAGAAATTGTTTTTTTTGACCGTAGCTGGTATAATAGAGCCGTAGTAGAACCAGTAATGGAATTTTGCTCGCCCTTGGAATATGATCGCTTCATGCGTCAAGTTTCAGAATTTGAACATATGCTTTTTGAAGATGGCATTTCATTAATTAAATTTTGGTATTCGATAACCAAAGAAGAACAACTTAAAAGATTTTCCGAAAGAAAAAAAAATCCCCTAAAAAGATGGAAGTTCAGCCCTGTAGATGAAATGGGTCAACAATTGTGGGATAAATACACTTATTACAAAGAGCAGATGTTTAGCAAAACACATACCTCATTTAGTCCTTGGATCATCGTCAAAACAAATAATAAAAAAATCGCCCGCCTAGAAAGTATCAGATACTTATTGTCATTCTTTGAATATAATGATAAATTAGAAGCCTCAACAAGAGTTTTACCTGATCCCAATATCATCATGAGATTTCATCAATCATTCCAGAATATTGATTAGATATGACTAAAGTAAATTTCAGCAATAAGGAGTTAAAACTACTTAGCACTAAAAAAGCATTAAAAATGATGCTCAAATCGGGCACTAAATTTTCACCTGAAAAAACTTTAAAAATACTTCAGTATGAGGAGGAACTTGAAACCCTCCAAAACAAGCTTATTGAATTGCAAAATTGGGTAATCAAAAAAAGGCAAAGAGTTTGCATACTATTTGAAGGCCGAGATGCCGCAGGTAAAGGTGGTGCAATTAGGCGCATCACACATTATTTGAATCCTCGTTTTTACAGAGTAAACGCCCTCCCTAAGCCTAGTGAAAAAGAGTTGGGACAATGGTATTTTCAACGCTACATTAATAAGCTTCCCAATCCTTCTGAGATCGTTTTTTTCGATCGAAGTTGGTATAATCGAGCCGTAGTTGAACCCGTCAATGGATTTTGTACAATCCAAGAATATGAACGCTTCTTAGGGGAGGTTAATGGTTTTGAGGAAATGTTAATCAATGATGGAATCGTTTTAATCAAATTATACATATCTATTAGCAAGGATGAGCAGAAATCGAGGTTCAATGAAATGCAAGGTAACCCTTTAAAACGTTGGAAAATAACTCCTGTCGATTTAAAAGCCCAAGACCTTTGGGATCAATACACCGATTATAAAGAACGTATGTTCGAAAAAACGAATACAAAAAAAAATCCCTGGATTATTATCCAAGCAAATAAAAAGGCTAAGGCACGAACTCAAATAATAAAAACAATATTAAGTAAAATACCTTTTCAAGCCGAATAAGGTAAACCTATATTAGAGGTGATGCTCGGAAGACAATTCTATCTCAGTTTGGCTTGCAGCATTAAATCACTTGTATCCTTGAAGAAATAAGTTTAGGATGTAGCCGATATTGAGCTGATTTTTAAATATATGGGAAGAGAAACCTTGAAGATTCTATTAACCCATTTTATCCAAACCAAGTTATCAATTAGCCTATTGAACGATGCACAAAAACAAAACAATTTGAATTTGAATTTAATCCTTATCCTCAACTACTGAAACTTGTGCATTGTACACCAGATCAACCAAAACCCTTTTTCAAAAAGGGTTAGACATAAAGTTATCAAAATGAATTCATTGGCACTAGAAATAGAAAAAACGTCTTTTTATTACTTCAAAGAAAATAATCTGAAAGTGGTTAAATACTTAGATAATTTGAATGAATCTGCTGTTTGGCATAGTCCCAATGAAACCTCTAATGGGATTTGAAATTAAGTATTACACCTTTGTGACAATATCCATCAACATATCATTCCCTCATTATTAAATCAAAAAATATTCGAAACTGTGCTCTAGAATTCTCTTAAAGGAATGGGTACTCTAAAAAAAGAGTTCATCACTTTAATAAATCAAAAGATAAATAACGCGGTAAAGGTCATCACCGAACTTTATGATTAGAACCTACTAATAAGAACCTACTAAAGATTTATCGAGTCCAAACCTTTTCATTTATCTTAATTCAGACATTGACTCATACCAACAAACATTTTTCTTATCAAACTGGTCAAATTGCTTTTTGAAAAAGAACCTTATAAACAACGATTTAGGAATTTACAACAACCAGAATTTAATTGTAAAACTCGTTAAGAAATATAAAAATAAATATAAAGTCGAATAGATCATCCAATGATAACTTCAAATAAAAATGAAACTCTTTCCTTAATTAACTGACAAAACCAAAAAACAAACTTTAAAGACTCTTATTTTGCCCAATTTTTAATAAAATTATTTTTTCTAGTCCCGATGCACTTTAAATTGAAGATCTATTGATACTTATATTTTAAAAAAGACTATGATCACCTGGAAAAACATTATAAGACATACAATCGAAGGAAATCCTGAGCCAGAACGAAGAGTAGAAAAATCTGATCGTGAATGGCAAGATTTGTTAACAAGTGAACAATTTAATATAACCCGACTTAAAGGCACGGAACCTGCCGGTACTGGTGCCTTATGTTATGCTCATGAGGCAGGGATATATAGTTGCTTATGCTGTGATAATGAATTATTCGACTCTACAATAAAATTTGAATCTGGCTCGGGATGGCCCAGCTTCACTCAACCTATTCATCTTGCTGCTGTGAAATATATGAAAGATAACTCTTTTGGCATGATTCGTGTAGAGGTAATGTGTAATGTTTGTGACAGCCATTTAGGTCATGTTTTTCCGGATGGCCCTGAGCCAAGTGGCTTACGGTACTGTATAAATTCTGAGTCGATTAAGTTAAATAAAAATTGATATGAGTGCGGAGATAATTACTTTTGGTGGAGGCTGCTTTTGGTGCATTGAAGCCATAATGCAGCGCATCAAAGGTATTACCAAGGTTGAATCTGGATACAGTGGAGGATCAGTCCCTGGTCACCCCACTTACAGAGAAGTGTGTTCTGGGCTTACAGGACATGCAGAGGTTGTAAGGGTCACCTTTGAAAATGAAAAAATTTCATTATACGATTTACTAACTATTTTTATGACCTTGCATGACCCTACCCAATTAAATGGACAAGGGGCTGACTTAGGCACACAATATAGATCGGTAATCTATTATCAATCTAAAGCACAACGCAACACCACGAAAGCCGTCTTTCTTGAATTAAAGGATTATTTCGATGCGCCTATTGTCACGGAACTATCCCCTGCTACTGACTTCTATTTGGCCGAACCAGAGCACCAAAACTATTACAATCAAAATAGCCTCGCAGGTTATTGTAAAGCAATTATTCAACCTAAATTAACCAAACTCCGAAGTAAGTATATTGATAAGTTTTTAGTATGAATAAAGCAGTTACTTTAATTGCTTTGGGTATTCTAATTTCCAGACCCCTCGAGGCCCAAATAGTAACGGTTAAAGACATAGCCAACGACTCTCCAATTAGTAATGTAACTATTGAAAGCGCAATTTCATCAGCAATAAAAACAGACACTGCAGGAAAAGCCAACATAGGAGTATTTAAACAAGATGATGAAATTTGGTTTATTCACCCCAATTTTATGGTTCGCCGATTCAGTTATCAAGAATTGTTCAAGATGAATTTTATTGTAGCCCTTACTGAAAATTCATATTCGCTCAATGAAATTGTCGTTTCAGCCAACAAGTTCAATGAAAGGCTGAGTGAAGTCGGACAATCCATACGAGTGATGAATGCAAAAGAAATTTCTTTTTTGAACCAACAAACCACACCAGATCTATTACAAAGTTCAGGTGATATTTTTGTACAAAAAAGCCAAATGGGTGGGGGTAGTCCTGTCATCAGAGGGTTTGAAAGTAATAAAGTTTTAATGGTAGTTGATGGAGTACGAATGAACAATGCTATCTACAGAGGGGGGCACCTGCAAAATTCATTGACCATAGACAATAATGCCCTAGAAAGGCTAGAAATAATTTTAGGGCCCGGCTCCGTAATCTACGGAAGTGATGCGTTGGGTGGAGTCATGCACTTTTACAGCAAAAATCCTAAGCTATCAGATAACAACACTTTTGAGACTCTAACTAATCTTCTTACCCGATATGCAAGTACTAATAATGAAAAAACTATTCATTTAGATTTCAACTTTGGATTGAATAAATTTGCCGGATTTAGCAGTATTTCTTTTTCCGATTTTGGCGATTTAAGACAAGGGTCTCGTCGAGATCCTTTATACCCTGATTTTGGCAAAAGATTCTTCTACGTAGAAAGAATCAACAACATAGATGTCGAGTTGCAAAACTCAAATCCAAATATTCAAAGACAATCAGGCTACCGGCAATATGATTTTCTGCAAAAATTTCTTTATCAGCAAAATAAGGTAATCAATCATATCCTTAATCTTCAATATTCAACCTCTTCAGATATTCCAAGATATGACCGATTAACGCTAGTTAAAAATGACAAACCTCAATATGCGGAATGGTTCTATGGTCCACAAGAAAGATTCTTCAGCTCTTACCAATTAGACTTCACCCAAATTCGAAAGTGGTTTGATAAATCTAAAATTATTTTAGGATATCAGTTTATCAATGAAAGTCGACATACCCGTCCATTCAATGAATCTTTTTCAAAAAATAGAAATGAACAACTTAATATATATACTCTCAACGCCGACTTTGAAAAAAAGAAATTTAAAAATACATTTAGATATGGATTTGATTTTTGGTATAACAGAGTACGTTCTAACGCTTATGAGCAAAATATTATAACCCTTGACAAGACTGCTTTAGACACCCGCTATCCAAATGGGGGTTCGACTATGAAGAGCTACGCTTTTTACTTTACCCATTCTTATAAATTAAATAATCAATGGAGCTTGAATGAGGGATTACGTGTAAACTACATTGGACTAGTCGCTGATTTCGATGATAAAACTTTTTTTCCCTTTGACTATGATCAAGTAAAACAAGCTAATACTGCCCTCAACGGAAATTTAAGCTTAGTCTATAATTCACAAAGTAATTGGCGGGTCTTGTTTGCTTGCTCGTCGGGTTTTAGGGCCCCGAATGTTGATGATCTCAGTAAAGTATTTGATTCTGCTCCTGGTAGGGTCGTGATTCCGAATCCTAAATTATCCCCTGAATATACCTATAATTTGGAGATTGGAATTTCCAAACGATGGTTAAACAAAATTCATTTGGGCTTAAATATGTATTACACCTGGTATAATGATGCCATTACCCTTCAAGCAGTGACAGCTGAAGACAATATGAGCAGTGGTAATCTTCAAGAGTCAAGCAATCTGGTCCTTTATGATGAAACCCTGAGTGAGGCGTATCATAATGCGAATGTCAAAAAGGCATTTATTTACGGATTTAGTGGATTGTTAAATATTGACTTTACCCATCAACTGAAATTTAGTAATTCCCTAACCTACACCTATGGTCAAATTATCAATGATCCTGGACGCTATCCTTTGGATCACATCTCACCCCTATTTGGACGATCCAGTATTGATTTGCAAATCAAAAAGTTTAAAAGCTCAATTTTTTTAGTCTTTAATGGTGATAAAAAATCTAAAGATTATAATCTTTCAGGCGAAGATAATGAGTTATTTTCAGTAGATCCAATTAATGGGTTTATGCCTAATTGGATGACTTTAAATTTAAATACCTCTTATTCATTACATAAGAAAATACAAATTCAGCTGAGCTTTGATAATATCCTCGATACAAATTACCGTCAATTTGCTTCCAATATCAGCGCAGGAGGTAGGAACATTTCTTTAACCCTTAGGGGCTCTTTTTGAAACGGAAAACATTTTTATACCGAATTATAAGTCATTAAATCGGCCATTTAGCAACTATCAGTTTATAAAATTGAATCCTTCTGATAAGATTTGACCGTAAAAGGAATATTTAATCCAATCAAAAAAATTTTAGACGAAATATCTGAGACAAAATTATAATCTAAATAAACCATCAGATAAAAGGCTCTCCATAACCTTTTGGTATCGCATTTAAATCAATATTTTAATTGCCTCTAAAAAAGTATATGGACTCAGCAACTTGCTATATGGTGACCATTTGTTGATTAAATGGTGAAAAACTCTCTAAGATTTATGACTAGCTGATTATCATGACGTTTTTATGCTAGTTTTCTAAAGATAGTCTCAAAGCGTTTATCAAATGATATTGAATTTTAATTGTGTAGTCAGTAAATGAAAAATAACTTTTCCAACTTGATTTTACCTATTCTTACATTAATGTAATTCTTTAATGACAAATAAGTCCATGGACATGGAAGATTTAAAATACACCTATTTTTTGATTTTTTCTCTTAACCCACATCTGTAAATGTCCAATAATATGAAAATAGAAGGATAGTCTGGAGATTAAACATTTATAATCCTCATAATAATCAATAATTTATAAAATATAGTAGTCACAATTAAAAGAAATTCAGATTATTACATTAATCTTATAAATTATATTTCCCAACCGGATCTGTAAATCCTACCGACAAATTGGTTGGCCTCCTCTAAATTAGTAATTCGTGTGTTTTCTCCATCCCAAAGTAATTTTTTTCGGGCATAAAATGACATATTACCTCGAGCATTTTTGCGTTGAAGCATATAGCTTCTTATTGCTAAATTCCCCATTAATACTGTTTCAGTCATGGGTCCAGCATAATCAAAAGAAGATGTTAACTCTTGATGCTCACGGCTTTGAAAACCTGCCTTACAAGCATCTATCCATTTACGCTGATGACCATATTCTGGTTCATCATTTGGCTCTATTTCAGGTCCAAATTCTGTTGTTCCATCATTTAGGTATAGCTTAGGCATCAGAGGCTCACTGTCATTAATGTTAGTCGAAATAATACCCTTTTCTCCAATCATCAAAACTCCATTTCCACTCCCTGGACCACCAATATCATCATTGGCTGGAATAATTTCAGGGTGTGATGGTCTGATACCCCCATCGCTCCAAGTCATTTCAACTGGGGATTTACTCTTTTCCGTACCCTCAAAGTGCAAAGTAGTAAACGAAGACGGTGGACATCCCTCAGGGATATATGCCTGAGTAAACATACCAGAATAAACTGTTCCAACACTACACTCAGCGTCTTTGGGATATTTTAACCCCAAGGTTCTATAGGGAATATCAATTAAATGACATCCTACATCGCCCAATGCTCCTGTGCCATAATCCCACCAACCTCTCCAATTAAATGGGTGCATGTTAGGGGTATAAGGTTTATTTAGCGCAGGACCTAGCCATAAATCCCAATCTAAATCTTTAGGCTTGGCAGAAGGATTTGACTTTGGCATTTTTATTCCTTGAGGCCATACTGGACGATTAGTCCAAATTTGCACTTTTGAAATCTTACCAATGACATGTGAATCTACCCAATTTTGAACAGTCTTTAATAAAGGGTTAGATCCTCCTTGATTTCCCATTTGAGTAACTACTTTTTGTTTTCTGGCCATTTCGGTCAGTATACGAGCCTCCCTTATGTTGTGGGTAATAGGTTTTTGAACATATACATGTTTATCACGCTCCATAGCATAAACAGCAGCTACACCATGTACATGATCAGGAGTTGAAATCGTGACCGCATCCAAGTTTTTTTCCTTGTCCAACATCTTTCTAAAATCAGCATACAGCTTAGCTTTTGGAAAGCGTTTTACAGTTGCTGCCGCCGTTCCCGAAAAATCTACATCACATAAGGCACTCACCCGGGCGTTACCATTACGAGACGCATTTGAAATGTCACTCGAACCCTTGCCGCCCGATCCGATAGACGCTATATTAAGTTGATCACTGGGTGCCTTGAAGCCCTTACCTCCCAAGACGTGTCGTGGTATAATGGTAATGGCGGATAAGGCAAGACTATTTTTTAAGAAAGATCTTCTAGCGTTTTTTTTAAAATTATTGATCCTCATATTTATAAAATTATACCATTCAAAAACAATATAATAAATAAAATAGTTTCTCAAAAAAATTTTAGAACCTCCCTCGTACAGGTTATAAAGATTTCTTTAAGGTCTCCATTTATTTAATTTCGAAAAAATCTTTCTCATTTTAAACAGAATTCAGTAATCCACCTAATTTTATCAATTTTACTTATCGAGAGCCCAGTAAAATCTCTTACTTCCTTATAACACATAACAGTTTTTCTAACACGATGCATTCTATCATTTACAAAACGTGTCATTACTTTTATAAAACGTACCTTAAATCATTAGTTTTTTTACATTCATATTGTATTCGTAATAAAATTTTGTATTGTTGGTTCATTTTTATAAGGAAATAAATTTTAAAAAAAATGATCTTTTTTAAAATGAGAATATAGGATGATTAAAATTCCACAAAAAATATTTCCGAGTGACATAAATACTTATGGCGTTTGAAAGTATCTTCTTTAACCAATTATTAGATATATTATATATTAGTAAAAATTATAATATTATATTCAGTTGATATCTACATTGAATATATAATAATCGTTTAAAAAGATACTTTATGGAAAGATATTAATATATTATACATTAATACATAATATAAGAATAATAATATAGCATTCACATAATTTACTTTACATGCCTTATCTATAATATCCCAAAACATTACCAAACCTTTAACCATATCATCTTATATAGATCTTTTTATTATTCCTACCTTATTTAGTTAATTAGTTGTACTAAAATAACTCCATCCTCTGCATCAACTGATTTCGTTCATTTAACATTTTTAATGCCTTTTTATTATCAACCAACAACTTAAGCATTTATCTAAAACTAAATATTGATTTAATAAGATAACACGTTAATTATTAATTACCCACAACAAACACTATTTACATTGCCATTGCTAAATCAAAAAACTTTTAACAAAAAAATCACCTAGATATATTTAGGCGATTAATTTGAAAAATCGTATGCTCTCAATCAATCAGTAATAATAACTTTGGTTTATTTTGCAATCCATAAAAATATGACAAATAAGTTTATTAGACTGACAAATATCTCTTATTACCTCTTCATCTATATCTTCAGGACTTTTCCAATGTCCTATAAAAGTCACTCTAAATTCTTCCTTTTCTTTCCTTACTATCTTTCCTTCTGAGTCAGGGTACCGAGTTTTAAAAACATTCTCCACTTGCATCCTTATGTTATCTATGTATCCCTCTGAGTGTGAGTGTCCTTCAAAACTTACTTTTATCATTTCATTTAAGATTTTTTTATTGTTTTATTTCTTCATAGTTGAATGATTCTGACAACTTTACTCCTAAACAATAAAGAAAAAAAATATGAATAATTAATC
>CACLDR010000043.1 GCA_902605755.1 uncultured Marinoscillum sp.
CTTGGATGAGATAAGCTCAAAGTTACTTTTGGATGATTGGATAAAAACAAAGAAGATATATTACACAAAAGATGATGCTGATTCAATTTCCGAAATATCAGGGAGAAAAATTATTTATGCTGACAAGGTAGCTGATTATTTGATTGATCAAGAAACTGGAAAATGGCTCGTTGCATATGAAGACAAATTTATATTCCCAAAGGATTCTATCAATCATATGTTTATTGCTACTAAATCCAGTGCAGTGATCAATAATTTGTTAGGGGCACTCGTAAATCGTGATGATAATGTAAGTGTTTATGGTTATGGAAATTGGTTTTATGAGCGAACGGTTAATTATGATTTATTACAAAAACTTAATGTTAAGCTTGCGGTTGATGATTTTATTGCTAAAGAATCAACTGAATATAATCAATTTAGAGAAGACTTTATTTCCAAGTTTCATATGTCACCCTCATCATATCATGCTTTGGGCTACGAATTCATCATGTTCATTGGGGGTAAATTGAATGAACATGGAAAATATTTTCAAAATAGTTTGAATATGGATTTTATAGAAGGATATCTCATGCAAGGAAATTGGTATCCAGGCACAAGAGATAATCAAGTTGTACCCATTATAGAAATGCAAGATTTTAAACTCAAGATATTAAACTAAATGAATATCCAGAACAGCAAAGCATTATTTGAACACGCAAATACTTTGATACCTGGAGGAGTGAATTCTCCAGTAAGGGCATTTAAGTCGGTAGGAGGAGACCCTATCTTCATGTCTTGGGCTAAAGGAGCCTATTTATATGACGAAGATAATAATCATTATGTAGACCTCATTAATTCTTGGGGTCCTATGATTTTAGGTCATGCCAATGAAGAGGTGGAAAAAGCTGTTTTTGATGCTGTGAAAAGTTCGCCTTCCTTTGGCGCTCCAGGTAGAAGAGAAGTTGAAATAGCTGAATTGATTATTGAAATGGTGCCTTCTATCGAGAAAATTAGAATGGTAAATTCTGGAACTGAGGCAACAATGTCTGCCATTCGATTGGCCAGAGGCTATACAGGAAAGAATAAATTTATCAAGTTTGAGGGTTGTTATCATGGTCACGGAGATCCCTTTTTGGTAGCTGCAGGGAGTGGAGCAGCCACTTTGGGTGTTCCCGACAGCCTTGGAGTAACTGTGGGGACAAGTATTGATACCTTACTGGCACCTTATAATGATTTGAGCGGTATCGATCGTATAATTGCTGAAAATGAAAATGAAATATGTGCAATTATTGTCGAGCCTGTAGCTGGTAACATGGGTTGTGTACCCCCTAATGATGATTTTTTAAAAGGACTTAGATCGCGATGTAATGCTCATCAAATATTACTTATTTTTGATGAAGTCATGACTGGCTTTAGACTTTCACCTGCAGGTGCACAGGGCCTCTTGGGAGTAAAACCTGATATCACTACCTTTGGAAAGATTATCGGCGGAGGGCTACCTGTAGGAGCCTATGGTGGATCAAGAGAAATAATGAATTATGTAGCTCCAGAAGGTCCTGTTTATCAAGCAGGTACTTTATCTGGAAATCCAGTAGCGATGGCAGCAGGAATGGCTATTTTAAAAAAATTAAATGGACATCCCGAAATCTATGAACAAGTTGAACAGACTACACTTCAAATTACAGAGGGAATAAACAAGATTTTATCTCATCAAGGCCTCAATTATACGATAAATCAGATAGGTAGTATGTACAGTTTGTTTTTTACTGATCAGAAGGTTACAAACTTTCAAAAAGCAAAGACAACGAATATTGAGTTGTTTGGAGCTTATTTTCGTGGTATGTTGTCCAGAGGTATATATTTGGCGCCTAGTCAGTTCGAATCCCTTTTTATTTCCATTGCGATTCAATCGGCAGAGGTAGACCTTATCTTAAAGGCAACAGATGAGGTTTTATTGGAAATGAATGGAAAGGGATATACTCATTGATTAATAATTATTTTTGGAATATTATTAAATATTGCCAATAATATTTAGGCAATTAGGAATGATCTCAATATTGATTTTTTCTCTGATAGTTATAGATTCACCATCTAATTGCACTTTCTGAAAAGGAGAATTGATGCCTAATTTTTTAAAGGTAAAATGATCAACGAATGTACTTTTGAGCAAAGTTTTATTAAAAAGGCGAAAAATCAATAAAGGCATGCAATAAAAAGGAAATGGCTTCACTATGATTAATCGTAAAAATCCATCATCTAACTTGGACTCGGGTGAAACATAAGCATTATTTCCATATTGGTTTGAATTTGCTATTGTGATTATAAATGCGGGAATCTCGATGATTTGATCATTGAATATTAATTCATATTTTTTTATTCTATACTTAAATAATTCACGAAGGGTAATTTTGGCGTATGTTAAAAATCCTCGAGTGCTCGAGGTTGAAAATTTCCAAGCTACATGAGCATCAAATCCGGTGCCAGCAGTAGATAAAAAATATTTCTCATTTATTTTAGCAACATCAATTTTTATAGGCTCACGATAAGAGTTTATGACCTCAATGGCACCTTTAAAGTCTATTGGGATTTTTAAATGACGTGCTAGACCATTACCTGATCCTGCTGGCACGATACCAAAAATTACGTGAGAGTTAATCAATAAGGCACCCATTTGATTTACTGATCCATCCCCGCCTACTGCTATTATAATATCAAAGTAATTGTGCTGCTTAAGTATAATTTCTTTAGCATGATTTTGATGTATAGTAAATTTAAGTTTAAATGAAAACTTATCTTTATCTAGGTATCGTTCAATTACGGAAGCTATATTTTTTTGTTTTCTCTTACCTGAAATGGGATTAACGATAAATAAAATTTTCTTAATTAACTGACTCATTTAATATTTTAGTGGTTTAGCTACTCAAAGGATATTATAGATTCCTATTTTACTTCAAAGGCCTTTATTGAATTCTTAATATCTTGTTTCAAGGAAAATTCGTCATCATTAGTTTAATTCTGAATTGAGATGTTAAAATTTAGTAACTCCTAAACTAATACCCCAAATATCAATTACCATAAAGAACATAATTAATTATCTGGTGCTTTCATTTAGAATAAGAGAGTGATCATTGAAACTGAAATTAATATCTATATTAGATTATTCTTTCAGAGCACCAGTTTTCATTTTAGCTATTAAATAGTCTAAATCTTTGGGTGTATTTATTCCTACAGCCTCAAAATGGGTCTCTGCTGCTTTAATTTTAAATCCATTCTCAATCCACCGCAGTTGCTCTAAGGACTCAATTTTTTCTAATTCACTCTCTTTTAAATTCACAATTTGTGATAGTACCTCAGCACGATAAGCATAGATTCCAATATGTTTCCAATAAGCTTTACCTAAATTAAGTGCTGAGATTTCATTCATAGATTGATAAAACGGTATAGAAGATCGACTGAAATAAAGTGCATGATCATCTACGGATTTCACTACTTTTATCACGTTAGGATTATTTAGGTCATGCGGATCTTTTATACGTTTAATTAAAGTTGCTAAATCAGTATCTGAGCTTATCACAGAACATAATTTATCGATTTGATCTGGATGGATGAAAGGTTCATCTCCTTGAATGTTTATGATAAATTGAGGATGTAGTGATTGGGCGACTTCAAGACATCTTTCCGTACCATTTTTGTGATGTTTTTCAGTCATTACCGCAGAACCACCAAAGCGTTTGACCTCTTCAAAAATTCTTTTATCATCGGTGGCGACAACTAAATTATCTATTTTTTTTGATTTTTTTGCCTGCTCGTATACTCGTTGAATCATAGTTTTGCCCATAATATCAATTAATGGTTTACCTGGAAAACGACTTGATTCATAACGCGAGGGAATGATACCGAGAATTTTCATAAATCTGATTTTTTAACTTTTAGGGAAGTACCTTCTGCCGCGATTACTTCGATTTTTTCACCCTTGTTGAGATATTCACCTCGTGTATATGCATCATATACCTCATCATCAATCCTGATGCGTCCGCTCGGGCGCAAAATACTTTCTACGATCCCAGTAGCACCAATAAGTGATTTATCGTAGAAATTTGAGGTGTATCCCTTAGAAGTATCTTGTACTGAAGTTAGCGCAAATCGGTTGAAAAAAGAAGCTCTAGTCAATTTAGCACCCAAAAATATCATCAGAAATAAAGCACCTAAAAATCCCATGAGGCTGGTAATTATGGCATTATTTATCAACGAAGGTTCAATTAAATCAAAACTGAAACCATCATTGTTAATCATGACCAAGGCGAGAGATCCTATTGTAAATACTAAGCCCAGAATGCCGGGTAGGCCAAATCCAGGTATTACAAAAACTTCAATTAATATTAATAGTAGGCCTACAAAAAAAACAATAATTTCCCAATTTTCAGCCAATCCATTGAGATAATAAGGAGTAAAATAGAGTATAGCGGCTATTATTGATGCAGCAATGGGAAAGCCAAAGCCAGGCGATTGCAGTTCAAAATATAATCCTCCTAAAATCACAAGGATAAGTACTCCGCTTACGGCAGGGTTTAGAAAAAGAGCAATAATTCGCTCACTCCAGTTTAGTTTAAATAGCTCTATATCAAATGTTTTAATATTTGATTTGAGCATAATATCTTCAATGCTTTCAACTTCAGCCTCGCAAAATTCATATTCAATGGCTTCAGAGACGGAAAAGGTAAGAACTTTACCATCTTTGATTAGCGAATCTAAACGAATTTCTTCATCTACCATTGCTTCTGCAATTTCAGGATTTCTTCCCTTGGATTCCGCCGTGGATCTCATGATTGATCTCATATAAGATTGATATTTGTCAGGCGCAGCCTTTCCCTCACCTGTCACAACTGTCGCGGCTCCAATACTTGAGCCCGCGGTCATGTATATGCTGTCACAAGCAATAGATATCAGAGCACCCGCAGAGGCAGCGTCCTTGTTTATAAATGCATAAATAGGCCGCTTATAATTAAGTATTTTTGTTCTGATTTCATCTGCGTCTGTTAAGGCACCTCCATAAGTATCTAGTTCGAGGATTACATAGTCTGCATTCATTTCGTTAGCTCTTTCCAATCCCAAGGTAACATACCGATTACTCCTTGGATCGATATCGCTTGTTATTTTTAGATGAAGGACTTGCGTTAATTTTTCTTGGCCGAACGCCAAAGTACTAAGTAAGCAAGTCATAATTCCCGTGAAAATATGTTTGAAATTTGGCATTGACCTTGTTGAGATTAAATTTGTTTAAAATTACTAAAGAGAAATTGAATTTAAAGCGAGATGTAGGTTTTTCATGGGAATTCATTGACCCTATTTGGTTAATCAAGGTGGATCAAGTATCTGGTCAGCTAGGAATCGAGCTGCGCTCCGAGCAAACAATGGAGCATTATTTTGCCGTGATTGATGTACACTCATATGAGGTTAATAAGATTAAAATCCCCATCAAAAGAACAGATTGGTGGTCTACTTTACTCGGTATAAAGGGTAATCAGTTAATCATAGGTGTCTATCAAAATCAACGAAATCCGGGTCCTATTACTTTAATTCGATACGATTGGAAAAGAGATATAATTTTAGAGGAGATTTTAAATTTTCAGTTGAGCGAAATGACCGATACTTTTATTAAAGGTAAGGTACTTAAGGAAGAAGGCTTTGAAAATCTTGAAATCTCATTAGGAGTGGGAAAAAATATAGAGAAAATCTCATTACCCACTATCTTTCCATCAGGTACACCAGCCTTTGATACTGTGGCTAAGTATTTAATACGAAAAAACGTTGAGCCGAAAGGTGAAGTGGCTTATTTGGAAGTTGATAATCATGTATTAATTCTTTATTACAAAGATAATAACAATTTATTTGATAAATACTTATTGTGGTTAATGGGAGAAAAGGTTTTACAAGAATTCATATTAGATCTCAAGGTGAACGGGGTTTCGGCAGAAAGCTTCATGGTCTTTACAAAGAAGCTCATATTTGTCCAAAATAAGAACAAAATTAGTATTTATGATTTATAGGATATACATTTTTTCTGCTTTGTTTTTATCAGTTCTTACCGGTCATTGTTATGATTCTTTGAAAATAGTACAGCGGTCTGATAGCCTATTTATTATACACAAGGTTGAAAGTGGCGAAACAGTTTACTCTCTAGCGAAAAGATACCGGATATCGGTAGAAAATCTTATTCACTACAATGACCTAAAAAACAGTGATTTAGATATTGGACAAATATTGGAAATATATTTCGAAAAGAGGGTTTGGAAAGACTCACAAATACTTTCAGAACCTACTGATGGTCAACATGAAGTAGTCTCGGGAGAAACCTTGTACTCTATTGCTAAAAAATATAATCTTTCTTGGGAGGTCCTTAAAAAAATGAATTCATTGACAGTGAATGAGCTATCGGTAGGTCAGCGACTCATCATTAATGACACGTCCACCAAACAAGATGTAAAGGTGTCCTATATATCTGGTACAAGTGAAATAAAAAATATGGTTAATAGTTATTCGGACAGTATATCTATGATTAAAATTGATCCTGAAGCTCAGCCAGAAGCTTATTTTTATTATGTACAAAGTGGTGAGAATTTAGATGAAATCGCAACTAAATTTAATACATCCAAATATCAAATAAAATTGTACAATAATCTTAAGAGTTATCGAGTTAACACAGGACAGAAAATTATCTTTCCAAATGCGATAATGAACGATAGTACAATGGTAAGAATCAGTAAGGTACCTAATTATGTATCAACTGAATATGGATCAAAACAACTCATTGAACAGGTAGGTGGTATTAAAAAATATATTGAAGAAGGGTTGGTTTTGGAGCTTGATTCAGAATTGAACACCCCAAAATATCTTGCGTTGCATAGGACATTGAGCATAGGCACTATTTTTGAAGTTATTAATTTAATGAACAATAAGAATGCCTATGTACGGGTAGTGGGTCGATTACCCAATACTGGTCTAAATAAAAATATCATGCTTAGACTTACCAAGTCTGTTTTTCAAGGTTTAGGTGTTGTGGATCAACAAGTTCGTATGAAAATGATCTACTACAAGTAAACTATCAAAATTAATTGATACTTCAAGCATTGTTATTTAAACTTGCTGATGATTAACAACATTTCAAAAGTTACTTTTTTTTCTTCAATATGATAAATGGGTATGTTTGTAACTTATAATGATTGACGAATATTTATTTAATGACCATGAAAAATATTGACTCCAGTCAAGTCAGCACCTTCAGAATAGTTAAATTTTAATATGTGAACTTTACAAATCTTAAGTATTTTTTAGATCAGAAAGTCGCTTATTATAATACTCCTGATTTTATTGAAGAAGATCCCATTAGTGTACCTCATGAATATTCGAAAAGGCAGGATGTAGAGATTGCAGGCTTCTTTGCTGCTGTTTTTGCCTGGGGCTTGAGAAAGACTATCATAAAAAAATGTCATGAGCTGTTTGAGCTGATGGATAATGATCCGTATAAATTTATTGTAAATCATTCATCTGGCGACCTCAAGCCGTTTTTGAAATTTAAACATCGTACATTTAATGCCACAGATGCGCTGTATTTCATATATTGGTTGCGATGGTATTACAAAAAAGAGGATAGTTTAGAGACTGCCTTTATACATAAGAATTCAAGTATGAAAGTGGCACTCACTGGTTTTCATCATTTGTTTTTCTCTTTGCCTGAAGCACCTCATCGAACACGTAAGCACGTCGCTACGCCTGAAAGAAAGGCCCCTTGTAAACGCTTAAATATGTACTTGAGATGGATGGTTCGTGATGATGATAAGGGTGTAGATTTTGGAATATGGAAAAATTTAAAGCCTGCAAATTTAATTTGTCCGTGTGATGTGCATGTTGATCGTATTGCCCGTAAGTTTCAGATGATTACAAGGAAACAAACCGATTGGAATACGGCTATCGAGCTAACTGAAAATTTAAAAAAAATGGATCCTGAAGATCCTGTAAAATATGATTTCGCACTATTTGGCTTGGGAGTTATAGAAAAGATTTAGCTTTATTTACCCCAATTTTCAGGTGATTTGCGCCAATTTTTTTAGTGTCAATGCATCAGAGGTATTTATGAAACCTTTTGCGAGTGCAAGGTCAATTAATAAACTATATTCACTTAGATAAATGAGTTCAACCGCCTTATCAATGAAATTTTGCTGTGCAAGGGGGAAACCATAATTAAATATTGATATCATACCCAAAACTTCCATCTTTTTTTTTCGCAAGATATCGACGGCTGCTAAAGAACTTCCGCCAGTTGAAACTAAGTCTTCCAATACGACAACTTTTTGTCCCTCAGAAAATGCTCCTTCAATTTGATTGGTTCGACCGTGCGATTTTGAGCTAGAACGAATATAAATAAAGGGTAATTTCAATGCATCTGCAAGCAAAGCTCCTTGTGGAATGCCTGCGGTAGCCACTCCTGCAATAGCTTCCACATTAGAGTAATAATGCTTTATTAGATCGCAAAAGGCCAATTTGATGTTATTTCTTACTTCTGGAAAAGATAAGCTTAGTCGATTATCACAATAGATTGGTGATTTCCAACCTGATGCCCAAGTAAAAGGTTCATGAAGCTGTAATTTTACAGCACCTATTTCTAATAATTGACGAGCAATGTCTACGCCTAGAGTTTTTTCGAAGCAGTGGTAACGCATTTGATAATATTAAAATTTAATGATCGCATTAGTTTGCAAATGTGCTAGGATAAATGCATAATTACATAATTATTGTTATAATATTAATGAAAATTTTTATTAACGATATACCTGTATTTTTAATTCGTCCAGAAGAATTAAAAGAGGCGGCATCTTATGCAGTTATTTTAGATTCGACATTTCAGAAAATTACCACTAGAGTATTTATTGATGATGTATTGATACTTAATGCGACTTCCGTTAAGGTAGAGGAATTGTTTCAGTTGATGACAGATAAAGCTTTGAAAAAAGTAGACTCAATAACTATTTCCTCTAAGAGTAAAAAAGATTTAATTAAGTATATGAAAAAAAAATTTAAAGTCATAAGAGCTGCTGGTGGGGTAGTTGATAAAGAAGGAAAAAATTTGTTGATCTACCGTAATGGTCTTTGGGATCTGCCAAAAGGTAAATTGGAAAAGAATGAAGATATACGTTCTTGTGCATTACGTGAGGTTGAGGAAGAGACAGGAGTAAAGGTAGTTGTACGAGAGAAAATATGCCATACCTGGCATACTTACACCAAAAATAAAAAATATATACTCAAAAAAACTTATTGGTATAAGATGGACTGCTTAGATGACTTAAAAATGACTCCACAATTTGAGGAAGGGATTGAAGATGTCAAATGGATGTCTTTGAGTCAGGTACGATCTTCACTTTACGATTCCTTTCGAACTATTCGCGTGGTGATGCAAGAATATTACAAACTACTGAAAAAGCAAAGTTTATAATTGTTTAAAAGGGATAAAAGGCGAAATATCGCCTCCATATTTCTTTATTTCCCTAATTATTGAGGAGTTAATGTGTGAAAATTGAGTAGAAGTAATTAGAAAAACTGTTTCTAGGTTAAGGTTTAAATATCTATTTATTTGATATATTGAATTTTCATATTCAAAGTCGGTAGTATTTCTTAATCCTCGGACCAAATATTGAGCATTCTTTTTTTTGGCTATTTCAGCAGTTAATTCATCGTAGATCAACACTTCTACTTGAGAATTATCTTGAAAATATTTTTCGATAGCTTCCTCAGTTTTTGAAATATCAAAATAGCGATGTTTGCTGGAATTATGACCTATTGCGATGACTACTTTATGGAATAATTTTAGGGATCTATTAACAATATCAAGATGACCTTTTGTAAATGGATCGAAAGATCCTGGAAACAGTGCAATTTTTTCCACTAGAAGAGTGGAATATTAAAGAGATCAAAAAACTGATGCTCTGGAACATCATCAAATTCATAGCTAAAGGTGATTGAAGAAGGTCTTTTTCCAAACGAAATATTCCTCACATATTTTTTAAGAAGCGAAATAAACCTTGAGTTTACATCAATGTTTCCCCAGAAGGTGACCTTAGTTTTGTCTTGTTGTAAACTCAACTCTTGAAATAAAAGCATTATATACCTTAAACCATCTTCGTTTTTTTTGATTGCGAATTGATTATAATAATGCAGATTATCGTTTTCAATTATAACAATGTGGAAGATTCCTCTATCTACACAAATCATCATTTCCCTTTCCTCAAGTGTAGAAGCTACTTCGGTAATACCTTCTACAAAAGTACTTCCTTGATGCAGAACCTTTATTTCAGTTGATTGGTAAAAAGATTTGAACAATTTCATTAATCTTAAATCACCAGTAAAAACATTTACTAGTCCTAAAGATTTATGCAGGCAATGGTGTGTTGTCTCAATAATAGGATTAATAACATTGCTCACTTCCAGAAAATCTATATCCGAATTATCAGCATAGAGATTTTCAGGTACCAAGGTAAATTTATGAGTTTTGAAGGAGACCAAAATGTTTTTCCAAAACCCCGCTGAAAGAAAGTCACTATTTTTATAAATATCAGCAATTACTTGGACTCGCGTGTTTACGGTTTTGACATTTTCGAAAGAGTAAGCTTCAAAAAGGACAACTTTTTGAAGTGCATTAGTCACGCAGCATTGCAAGTCTTTTACACCTATTTGCAATGATAGCACGTAATCGTGCAGTTCTTCAATATTAAATGATTCATCTTTTATCCGATGTACCAGTAAAAAAGACTTTTTCGTATCTGTTTCCAATTTATTCCCAGTTACCTGCAGTAGTTATATTTGTTCTAGAACCGAATCTTAATGGTTTTCTAATATTGATTTCACTTTCCTCATCTCTTTCAGGATCAATTGGAGAAGGATTCCAAACTTCGATAGCACTAACCAGCAAGTTTGCCTTTTTTATCTCATCGGCCCAAACTAGAAACTTAGTTTTAGGCGAAATTCCAGGCACAAAAGGAAGATCAGATAATTGGAAATTTGGGTACTTTTTAGTTCCGAATAAAGAGTCAATAACTTGTACTTTTCCCAGGGTATCGATTTCAACTGAAGTACTGTCAGCACCATAATCAAGAGTGATAACCGTTTCTGTCCGTTGGATTAAATAAAAATATCCAGAATCTACAAAATGTAACAAACTATCCCAATTACTTGTATATCGACCATAAACAGCTTTGTAACCTAATTCAGCTTCACGAATCAGTTTAAGCTGATCAATAATCGCTGATTCCAAAGTTGAAATCCTTTCTGTCTCTTTTATTGTAGTATTGATTGAATAGTAAAGATAATAAGCCAATCCCAATGAAGTTATGGCAAATGTGATTGTTAAGATTCTTATCCTTGACATCTCAGTTAAAATTTTATGCGTTGATTACCTTTTATAAAAAAAAGTACTTCAATGACAATTATAGCAGTTTAGACACTGAATTCAAAGCAAAGTTAGAGATAGGTGTAAAATATTTTTCAGAAGATTATAACCTCTTCCCTAATCTCAATCTCAAATTTTTAAACTCTTCAATTTCCTTATATCTTTCCAGGATCTTTTTGGGTAATTTATCTAATGT
>CACLDR010000044.1 GCA_902605755.1 uncultured Marinoscillum sp.
CACAATTACCATTTTTTTAGGCTGCATAGACAGCGTCATGGCTTCTCTGTATCCAATAACTTTATTGCCATCCATTGGTAGATTAGGTATTTCTCTTGCTCGTCCACCGGTGGCCAAAATTATATTATTAGCCTCATAATTGACAATATTCCCATCGACATCTGTAACTTTAACCTGTTTGCCTCTAAAGAGTGTTCCGTGCCCTTTTATGACCTCAATTTTATGTTTTTTGAAAAGAAAGTCAATCCCTTTACTGTTTGAATTCGCCACTTCGCGACTTCTCTTGACCATACCTTTAAAATCCACAGTTGGTTCTTTAACCGTCACACCAAAATCAGCTGCATGATTGATATACTCGAAAACTTGAGCACTTTTTAATAGTGCTTTAGTAGGTATGCACCCCCAATTGAGACAAACGCCCCCTAATTCTGCCTTTTCTACTAGGGCAACTTTCATACCAAGCTGAGATGCTCTAATTGCCGCTACGTAACCTCCCGGACCACTTCCGATTACTATTAGATCATATTGTGAAGCCATATTATTTTTTTAAATGCCAATAAATGTTTTAATTCGTTTCATTTGCAAATCTAAGGGTTAAGAATTAAAATGACTAAGATGAGCGATGATAGTCGAATATTAATTCTGTTATTTATTTTAGCATAAATTATAAATTCACATGAAAACACTAGAAGGGAAAATAGCATTGATTACCGGTGCATCAAAAGGAATAGGTAGGGCGATAGCTCATACATTTGCCGAACACGGGGCGCACATAGCTTTTACCTACTTATCCAGCGTAGAACAAGGAGAAAGCTTAATTGAACAATTAAAGGCAAAAGGTATAGATGCCAAAGGCTACAGATCAGATGCCTCCAATCATAAAGCTGCCCAAAAATTAATTACAGATGTCATCCAAGATTTTGGGAAGTTTGATATATTGATCAATAATGCAGGAATCACCCGAGATAATCTATTAATGAGAATGTCTGAATCAGAGTGGTATGAAATTATGGAAATTAATTTAAAATCGTGTTTTAATACGGTAAAAGCGGCTTTTCGGCCGCTTATGAAACAAAGAAGTGGCTCAATTATCAATATGTCCTCAGTCGTCGGAATCAAAGGAAATTTGGGTCAGGCAAATTATGCTGCTTCAAAGGCAGGTATTATAGGTTTTTCAAAATCTGTAGCACTTGAGTTGGGTTCTCGAGGCATTCGCTGTAATGTTGTTGCTCCAGGATTTATTGAGACGGAAATGACTGCAGGATTAGATGAAAAAGTGGTGCAGACTTGGCGGAACGCTATCCCGTTAAAACGCGGAGGAAGTCCAGAGGATGTAGCAAATGCCTGTGTCTTTCTGGCATCTGACTCTTCAACTTACATCACGGGACAAGTATTGCAAGTAAATGGAGGATTACTTACCTAATAAATAATCATTAATTGTATAAACCTTTTTTCGGCTAAAGTGGCTTTAAGTTTATGAAAGATCCCTCAATCATGTTTTTAGACAATGAATGGTGGCTCTTGCCAGCAGCAATACTTATTTCGAGTATTACATATTTAATGTACACCAAGGAAAATCCATGGCCAACATATGTATCCCGAATACTCGGTATAATACGAATTGTTGCGACACTTACAGTCTTTTTAATTTTATTAAATCCTTTGATTAATCATGTGACCCAAGTAATTGAAAAACCTATCATAGCCTTAGTTGTTGATAATTCCTTATCGATGATGCAGCATGAAGACTCCATAGATGTGAATCGAATGCTCATGGATATAGATAAAAGAATTAAATCCATAGATTTTGATCCATGGCTTTTTAATTTGGAGATGCGCACCAAGATGCCCATTCGATTTGATGCCCCTTTTACAAATTTAAACGAAGCCCTTAATGTAATTTTTGAAAGCTCAGAAACACAAAATCTCGCAGCTGTCTTATTGATTTCAGATGGCCTATATAATCAAGGGCTCTCTCCTTCATACAGATCCTCTTTGATTCCCATTCATACGCTGGGACTAGGGGATACTGCATTTAGAAAAGATATTGCAATCAAAGAAATTCGCAGTAATCAAGTCGTCTATCAAGGTAATCGATTCCCCATCGAAATATACATCGATGCCACTAGTTACTTTGGTAAGAAAAAGGCCGTCATTTTGTCTGATGACGATGGAATAATCAGTCAACAAAATTTGACATTATCCTCACAAATGAAAATTCTCTTCGAAGTAAGTGCCAATAAATTTGGACCTCAGCACTTACGTGTAAGAATACCTCCAGAACCCGATGAAATAAATACGGTAAATAATGAAAAAGATCTTTTTATCGAAATAATCGAAGGAAAAGAAAAAATACTATTAGTAGCGCCTGCACCCCATCCAGATATCAGAGCTATTCGATCGGCTCTAGCTCAAAGTGAAAACTACCAAACTGATATATATATTCCAGGATTAACGAAAACCTCTCCCATTGACACCTTCGATCTCATCATTCATCATCAAGCATTCTCTGATAATTTCCCTCTTTTGACTTATTTGGGTAATCCTAGCTTTTTATATATTCTTAGTAATAACTCAAATCTAAATTGGCTCTATTTCCAAAACTAATATCAATATTGAACAACAAGGAACTAAACAAGATATCATTAAACCTGTTTATAATTCAAACTTTACAAAATTTGATATCAATCGATCATATTTAGATAAATTGAATAATTATCCGACCCTAAAGGTACCCTATGGAACTTATGACTTAGGCCCTCATGAAATTTTACTTCAACAAAAAGTAGGAAATCTTATTGCCAAGCCTGTATTATCTTTTTTTGATAATGGCATCTCAAAATATGGTGTCTTATATGGTACAGGGATTTGGAATTGGCGATTACAAGAACTGGCTATGTCAAATAATTCTTTACTTTTTGATCAAATTATCAATAAATCCATTCAATACCTTAGCGTGCAATCAGATAAATATAAATTCATATTTAAACCTTTAGCGCCGATTTTTCAAATTAGTGATATTATTCAATTTACCTCAGAGTCTTACAATGACATTTATGAACCCATAACTGGCAATAGAATTACACTAAGGGTATTATCGAAAAAGAATGGATCAGAAAGTATTTATAATTTTACTGTTAATGATGTTAATAAAACATTTAATATCGGAACACTTGAAAAAGGTATCTACAATTATGAAGCTAGCACCGCGTTTAACGGTGAAAATTTCTCTTCAAACGGGCAATTTATCATTAAGGATGCCCAACTGGAAAGTAATGCATTTACGGCCAATCATAACCTACTCAAAGATTTGTCTAATCGCACTGGAGGACAATTCTATAAAAAAAATGAAATTGATTTATTAGTCAAAGATTTTGGGAATTCGCAGGCAAAAAGCGTAATCCAAAGCCTTCAAGACTTTACTAAATTGATTGGTTTAAAGTGGCTTTTAATCATTATATTAACACTTTTCGGCCTTGAGTGGTTTTTTAGAAAATACCTAGGCAGCTATTGAACTTCTTAGACCTTCTCAACCACATTATTGTTCTTTGTTTTCTTTAGTTTTCTTTTTTCTTTAGTTTAAAAGAAAGTTCCTCAGATTTTTTATCCCAACTAGCTTGGATAATATCTCCCTCGCTAATCTCACCCTTTAAAATCTCCTCAGCAACCGGATCCTCGAGATATTTTTGAATTGCTCTATTGAGTGGGCGAGCACCAAACTGTGGATCATAACCTTTGTCAGATAAGAAATCCTTAGCACTATCTGTTAAGGTTACCTGATAACCCAAATCACCTACTCTTTTGAACAACTTAACCAAAGAAATTTCAATAATTTTATGAATGTGCCGCTTTTCAAGCGAGTTAAAAATAATAACATCATCTAGCCTGTTTAAAAATTCAGGACTGAAAGTCTTTTTCAAAGCATTTTGTATAGTAGACTTAATAACTTCAGCCTTATTGTCTTTTCTAGATTGTGTCGCGAAGCCTATGCCTGCACCAAAATCTTTTAAGTCTCTCACTCCAATATTGGAAGTCATAATTAGGATTGTGTTACGAAAATCTACTTTTCTTCCTAGACCATCCGTAAGAACGCCATCATCTAATACCTGTAAAAGAATGTTGAAAACATCAGGATGTGCTTTTTCTATTTCGTCCAAAAGAACAACAGAATAAGGTTTTCGTCTTACTTTTTCGGTCAATTGTCCCCCTTCTTCGTATCCGACATAGCCTGGAGGTGCACCAACTAATCTGCTTACAGAGAATTTCTCCATATACTCACTCATGTCAATCCGAACCAATGAGTCTTCCTTTTCGAAAAGATATTTAGACAATACTTTAGCCATCTCAGTCTTCCCCACACCTGTAGGTCCGAGAAAGACAAAAGAACCGATTGGTTTTTTTGGATCTTTAAGACCGACCCGAGTTCTTTGAATAGCTTTAGTAAGTTTGGTAACTGCTTCATCTTGACCAATAACATTTTTGCAAAGATTTGTATTCATGTTTCGAAGCTTCTCGCCTTCTTGTTGGGCTACTCTATTTGTTGGGATTCCAGTCATCATACCAATGACTTCGGCCACATTTTCTTCATTGACTTGGTAACGTTTGCTTTTCGAGTCTTTTTCCCATTGATTTTTTTCAATCATTAGCTCAGCTAATAACTTCTTCTCTTTGTCTCTGAGCTGAGCGGCCTCTTCATATTTCTGCCTCTTGACCACATTATTTTTATCTTCTTTAACTGCCTCTATTTGTGTCTCTAAGGTAACGATTTTTTCAGGTACATTTATGTTGTTGATATGAACTCGTGCACCAGTTTCATCGAGTACATCAATTGCTTTATCAGGCAAAATACGATCACTTATATATCTATCTGAAAGAATCACACAGGCTTTAATTGCATCTTTACTATAGATCACATTGTGGTGCTCTTCGTATTTGCCTTTAATATTTTCCAAAATTTGAGTGGTTTCGTCAGGGGTAGTAGCATCTACCATAACCATCTGGAATCTTCTTGCCAAAGCTCCATCTTTCTCAATATATTGGCGATATTCGTCTAAAGTAGTTGCCCCTACACATTGAATTTCCCCTCGTGCAAGGGCTGGTTTAAACATGTTGGAGGCATCCAATGAACCTGAAGCACCACCCGCCCCTACAATTGTGTGTAACTCATCAATGAATATAATCACGTTTGGAGACTTTTCTATTTCAGTCATAACGGCTTTCATTCTCTCCTCAAACTGCCCTCTGTATTTTGTTCCCGCAACCAATGAGGCAAGATCTAAGGTAACTACTCGCTTCCCAAATAGAACTCGAGATACTTTTTTCTGGACAATTCTCAAGGCTAAGCCCTCAGCTATGGCGGTTTTGCCAACACCCGGTTCACCTATTAGAATGGGATTATTTTTTTTTCTCCTACTCAAAATTTGTGCTACACGTTCGATTTCCTCCTCTCGGCCTACTATCGGATCCATTTTGTCCTCTTCAGCTAATTTTGTTAAATCCCTCCCAAAATTGTCTAGTACTGGCGTCTTGGTTTTTTCGCCACCTTTAACCGAAGGCTCTCCCCTTCCACTCCCTTGATTAGATCCCGTTCCAAACATTTTCCCACCATCATTATCAGGGTCATCAGTGTCAGATTCTGCCATAGGATTTTCGGTCTGATATTCCAACATCTCTTTTACTACGTCATAGCCAACGTCGAATTTATCTAAAATCTGTGTGGCTAAATTATCATCATCCCTTAAAATTGACAGCAATAGATGTTCTGTTCCTATCAAGTGACTTTTAAATATTTTAGCCTCTAAATAAGTAATTTTTAATACTTTTTCTGATTGACGCGTAAGTGGGATATTTGCTAAATTTTGAACGTTACTTGTTGTAGTCCCCTTGGTCGCTTGCTCAACTGAATTTCTTAACTCATCTAAAGAGACACCCAATTTCTTAAGCAAACCAATGGCAACACCTTCTCCCTCGCGTATCATACCAAGCAAGAGATGCTCAGTTCCAATGTAGTCATGGCCCAACCTCAGGGCTTCTTCTCTACTCAATGAGATTACTTCTTTTACTCTATTTGAAAACTTAGCTTCCATAATCAGTTTATTGGCGAACTGTTGTAATGTAAAAATAAACTCTAATTTTTTTTAAAACGAGTATATTCTATTTTTAAACAAAATTTTAACAATTTAATTCCAACTTTTATTCATTTGTTGACTGTTGCAAAATTTTTAGAGCGTTAGGCCCTTCACACATCAACAAGTCCATTATAGATAAATTCGATGCAAAATTGCTGCCAAAATTTTGCTTATACGAAATCGGCTGATATAAATTCCTTAATTCTGAAGGTTTTTTGGCTGAAATTTTATTCCTAAGGTCTAAAACATCTTTTTGAACCTCTTGTTGATAAATAATAGTAAAATTAAATGACATGTCAATTTGTAAGATTTTAAGACAAACTGTCATCATTGAAATTGATAAGTCTAAAAGATATGTTGGCCTTGAGATCCAAACTTGATCAAAAAGATCAAAGAAATAATCATAAAAGGGAGCCTTGCCGTAGGCGGTCTGAACTGTCTTTCTTTGATTTTTTATCCAATTTTGATGATAATCAATGGTCACATCACGAAAAATTGTTTTTTTTTTATGGTGCACGGGAATCGTTAACATTTGAATCTGGTTTGGACCTAAGATAAAAAATCGATTACGATAGGTCTGCTTCAGGAAATAATCACTGACTTCTAGAATAACATTTTTTGAATTAATCAGCCTCGTAAAAAATTCTAAGCTACCTAAATAATGAAGTTCAATACAAATAGCTGATTTGGTCATGAGTAAAAAAATTATTTATTTCAACATTCACCTGTCTTATTATTCCTAATTCACCTCCATAACAACTTAGAGATTGTACTGGCTTAACAATTAAAATGGCCACAATCAAAAAATAAATACCCATTTTTTATATTGTTCATAAATCAATTCAGGATCTTCGACATATCCAATTATTTTTATTAATTATTTTATAACTAGTGACAATGGAGTTATCTAATTCTTATACTATTCCTTTGGAAATTAGAGGTTCTAAAATTTTTATCCCAACTTTTTTTCCTTCTTGCCTTCAAGATTTCAGACAATTTACTTGATGCGTTTAAAATAGAAGTATTTGAACTGAGTAGTGATTCTTTCATAGATATTAACATAGAAGTAAAAGCATTTTCTACCTAATCAGGCGAAAGAACTGAAATCATAACATTCAAAAGCTAAATTCATCTTTTTATCATTTTCATTTTTGATTTTTCTGAACTATCAACTTTTAAAAAACATATCAAGCCAAGTTTGTAAATATCATTCAATGGATATTATGATTAATCCCTCCACCTCGAAGTATATTTACAATTAAAATAATCTTTTGAGGATCATAGTTCTCTTCATAAAAAATATGCTTATTCTATAATTTAAATTTAATGATAATCGTTTCAATTTAAAAAATGAGTAATAATATTTTCTATCACTATTTTTGTCAGTATGAAAAACAAAAATTCTATAGCCGTTGGATTGATTATTGGAAGTATGCTTGTTTCTTCCTTTAGTTTTTATTTTTGGCAAGTCGTTTACACGCCGAATATTCTAGTAGATAAGGAAGAGGTTGTATTTAATATTCCTACCGGGGCTGACTTTAAATATGTCCAAAACTCATTATATGATCTCGGTATTGTAAATGACATAGTATCTTTTAGTTTTTTATCAAAATTAAAGCGCTACGATGAATCGATAAAATCTGGATCGTATTTAATTAAAACAGATATGTCTAACAATGATGTGATAAACATGCTGCGATCTGGAGATCAAATCCCAATCAAATTAACCTATTCGCATGCCCGAAGTCTTCATGATCTCGCAGGAAAAATTGCATTTTATTTGGAATTTGATTCTGCAACAATGATTTCAAATCTATCAAATAGCGATGTAGCATCATCTTATGGTTTTACTAAAGAAACTTTCATGTGCATGTTTTTGCCCAATACTTATGAGGTCTACATAACCGACCAACCTAAAGCTGTCCTGAATAGGATTTATTCAGCCTATAAAACATTTTGGAATTCAGAGCGCACGGCTATGGCCGAGGAACTAAATCTAAATCCAGAACAAGTTATTATTTTAGCTTCAATTGTTGATGCAGAAACTAATCAAATGGATGAAGCTCCCATTATAGCGGGTGTCTATATAAATAGACTGAACAAAAATATTAAATTACAGGCAGATCCAACCTTAGTTTTTGCCTTGGGAGACTTCAACATAAAGCGTGTTCTTAAGAAACATATGCAAATAAATTCCCCATACAATACCTACAAATATCCGGGACTACCTCCTGGACCCATTAACATCCCTTCAATTGCTGCTATTGAAGCCGTACTTAATTATGAAAAGAATGACTATCTATATTTTTGTGCAAATCCAGACTTTTCCGGTAGGCATATATTTGCAAGAACACTATCTCAACATAATAAAAATGCCCGATTGCTTCACCTAGCCTTGAATAATAAAAAAATCTACAAATAATGTTTCAAAACGAAGTAAAGCTCAGAGTAAGATATGCCGATACGGATCAAATGGGTTTTGTATATTACGGCAATTATGCCGCTTTCTACGAAGTTGCACGGGCAGAGTCTTTTAGAAACTTAGGTTATTCTTACAAAGATTTGGAGAGTAATGGTATTGGAATGCCAGTCCTAGAAATGCAATCCTTATATCATGCCCCCGCCAAATATGATGATTTACTTAAAATTATAATTAAAATCCCTGAAATGCCCCGAGCTCGAATTCGCTATCAATATGAAATTTATAATGAGAAGGCACAACTACTTAATACTGGCGAAACTACATTGGCTTTTATTAACATGGCCAATGGAAAACCCATGAAAATACCTGAAGACCTTAAAGCATTGATTAGCACTTACTTCAAAAACTAATCATACTTTTTCTTTTTTGACCATCTGCTCAATCTCAAACATTTCATCTCTCAGCCTGGCTGCTTCCACAAAATCTAAGTCTCGTGCAGCTTTTTCCATTTTCTTACGGGTCTCAAGACCGAACTTCTTGAGCCCATTCAAGTCCATATATGCCACGACAGGATCTGCTGCTATCGAGGGTATAGTACTATTTTGATAATTTTTAGAATCTTTTTTACTATCTGCTGCCGAAGTCTGGCTCAAAATGGCATCTCGATCTTTTAATATGGTTTGAGGTGTGATATTGTGCCTATCATTAAATGTTTTTTGAATAACCCTTCGTCGTGCAGTTTCATCTATGGCTCGTTGCATAGATCCGGTCACTTTATCTCCGTACATAATTACCAATCCATGGTCGTTTCTTGCCGCACGACCAATTGTTTGAATCAAGGATCTTTCATTTCTTAAAAACCCTTCTTTATCGGCATCCATAATGGCTACTAAAGAAACTTCGGGAATATCCAATCCTTCTCTGAGTATATTGACGCCGACCAAAACATCAAAGATTCCCAATCGCAATTCTCTTAATATTTCAACACGATTTAAAGTTGCCACCTCACTGTGAATGTATTTTGTCTTTATTCCCATTTGAGATAAATACTTACAAAGTTCCTCGGCCATACGCTTAGTTATGGTAGTCACTAAAATGCGGTCTCCCATTTGTATTCTCTTTGATACTTCTTCCATCAAATCGTCTACTTGATTTTGAGTAGGTCTAACCTCAATAATCGGATCTAACAATCCGGTAGGTCTATTTAACTGTTCAACCACTACCCCATCGGAGGCGCGTAACTCGTAATCAGCGGGTGTGGCACTTACATAAATAGTTTGGCCAATTAAGCCTTCAAATTCGGCAAAAGTCAATGGTCGATTATCGAGTGCTGAAGGCAACCTAAAACCATAGTCAACTAAATTGACTTTTCGACTACGATCTCCACCCCACATTGCACGCACTTGGGGAATGGATACATGACTCTCATCAATGAACATTAAAAAATCATCAGGAAAATAATCAATTAAACAAAAAGGCCTTGCTCCTGGATTTCGTTTATCAAAATATCTCGAATAATTTTCTACCCCAGAGCAATATCCAATCTCTCTCATCATCTCGAGATCAAATTCTGTTCGCTCCTTAATCCTTTTAGCTTCCAAAAAACGTCGATCCTCTTCAAAAAACTGTACTTGCTTAACCAAGTCGTCCTGAATTTCTCTAATGACCTTATTGAGATGGTCCTTTCCGGTTACAAAAAGATTTGCAGGAAATATAGTAATCAATTTCTCATCTGA
>CACLDR010000045.1 GCA_902605755.1 uncultured Marinoscillum sp.
CTAATTGATTTAATCAAAAATTTTGGTCTAATTCTCCTCACACTTCAGGACTCAAAAAAATCTTTTGTAGTGTATTCTGTAGAAGAGAATATCGCAGAGCTCACAAGGAAAAAACTTGTGCGAGATCTTCATGTAAGAACACCCTTATTTTTACCAATAGCAGAAGGAAGTTTTGCTCGGTTGAATACAGAAAAAAGGGTCTTGAAATTTCAGAAGAGATGGTCTACTATACACCATTACAAAGCAAATTTAATCACGATTACAGTTTCGGCTTTTCTTCTAAATTTACGGACTGGATTTGTTCACCAAAGAGGGCTTAGGAGTTAAGGATGAAGAGGAAGGGTCTAGAGGGATCCTAATATTACAATTTGGTACTCATTTGGTACTCTGTTTGCATTTAAAGAAAAAAAAGTACTATTTTAAATTTACAGAGGTAATTATGGTGAGAGGTAACAATTAAAAATTAACTTTGTATTCCGTAACATGACCCTGATAATCATTTCAAATGACTAGTACAAAATACATTTTCGTTACGGGGGGAGTCACTTCTTCACTAGGGAAAGGCATTATTGCGGCATCTCTTGCCAAATTGCTCCAATCTCGAGGCTTCAATGTCACCATTCAAAAATTTGATCCCTATATTAATATTGATCCAGGTACACTGAATCCTTATGAACATGGAGAATGTTATGTTACTGATGATGGTGCCGAAACAGACCTTGATTTAGGTCATTATGAAAGATTTCTAAATATTCCTACCTCTCAAAGCAACAATATTACTACCGGGAAAATTTATAATAATGTAATTCAAAAAGAACGCGCTGGAGAATTTTTAGGGAAAACAGTGCAGGTAATTCCTCATATTACTGATGAAATAAAAGCCAATTTCTACAAACTTGGAGAAACGGGTTTATTCGATTTTATCATTACAGAAATTGGAGGATGTGTCGGTGATATTGAATCATTGCCCTTCATTGAAGCAGTCAGACAAACACGTTTTGAATTAGGATCAGATCATGTAGTTGCCATTCATCTAACCCTGATCCCCTATTTAAAAGCTGCTGGAGAACTGAAAACCAAACCTACCCAACATTCTGTTAAAGAACTTCTAGAGGCAGGGATCCAACCAGATATTCTGGTTTGCCGTACTGAATTCGGACTGAATGATGAAATAAGAAGGAAATTAGCCTTGTTTTGCAATGTTCAAATAGATCATGTAATTGAATCTTTGGATGCAGATACGATATATGACGTTCCAATGTTAATGCTAAAAGAAAAGCTTGACTTGAGGGTGCTAGATAAGTTTAAAATTAAAAGTAAAGAACAACCCAACATTGCATCTTGGAAAGAGTATTTAATAAGAGTTAAGAATCCAACGTCAATTCTCAAAATTGGACTTGTGGGTAAATATATTGAACTAAAAGATGCTTATAAATCTATTACTGAATCTTTTATCCATGCAGGAGCAACCAAAAATTGTCATATTGAAATCATTTGGATTCAATCTGAAGATGTTCAAGAGGAGAATTGTTTAGAATTACTGAGCGACCTGAACGGCATATTAGTAGCTCCAGGATTTGGTAAAAGGGGCATAAATGGAAAAATTAAGGCTATCAAAATTGCAAGAGAAAATCAAATCCCTTTTTTTGGTATTTGCTTAGGCATGCAATGCGCTATGGTTGAATTTGCACAAAATGTTTTAAAACTCGATAATGCAAGTTCAACTGAAATTGATGATAATCCGAAAAATCCCGTAATTGATATCATGGAAAATCAAAAGAATATCGAAAAATTGGGTGGTACGATGAGGTTAGGAGCTTACACCTGCATACTCAAGCAAGATTCACTGGCGAGACAAGTTTATGGCCAAAATAGAATTTCTGAGAGGCACAGACACAGGTATGAATTTAATAATAATTATCTATCTCAATTTAAAAAAGCAGGAATGATGGCGTCAGGTATTAATAAAGAAACCGATTTGGTTGAAATAATGGAACTCAAGAATCACCCTTGGTTCATCGCCACGCAGTTTCATCCTGAATTAAAATCAACCGTTGTAAATCCTCACCCATTGTTTGTAGGATTTGTCGATGCTGCTTTAAAACAAAAAAATCAATAAATTGAGTAATCTCCTTAAATAATTTTTATGGATAAAAATAACATAATTGGCTTGATATTAATGATGGTAATGCTTGCCATCTACTTTGAATTTTTCAGTCCTGAACCTCCTTATCCCGAAGTTATTAGTGATCCCGTAGTCGATAATAATCCATATAAATTACCAGAAAAAATAAACAATGAGGCCAAAGCAGATTTAACATTGAACTCCTCCGATTCTACATTGAATCAATTAAACAGTTTAAAATATGGATTATTTGCATCAAAAATAGCTGGAGAAGAGACCATCACTAAACTTACTACAGACGACCTGGAGGTCACATTTACAAATAAAGGGGGCACATTTAAAAATGTAAACCTAAAAAATTATACAACCTATGACAGCTTACCGTTAAATTTATTCGATGAAAACCATTCTATTGACATCTATTTTGAGCACCTCTCAAAAAGCATTTCTTTAAGAAATTTAGTTTTTGAATCCGAGGTAATAAAATATTCAGACAGTACGGAGTTAGTTTACAGCATCGATTTAAATGGTAATCATATAAGTCAAATCTACACATTGTATAATAGAGGTTTTATAATCAACTATCGTCTAGAAAATGATGGTTTTGAACAATTAATCGATTCCAAAAACTTGAATTTTTATTGGAAGGGAAAAATGCCAAAAATAGAGCGTGAGATGGTCGATGCCCGGCAACGTGCCACCACTCGCTATTACTCTCTCAGCGGGAATACTGATTATATCAGTAAAACCTCAACACAATATGAAGAGATGCCATTGGATGAATATATAAAATGGATGGCATTTAATCAAAAGTTCTTCACTGCATCAGTCATTTCGGAAAATGGCTTTAGTAAAGGATTAATTACGCTTATGCCTTCAAAAGATGACGAAACTGTAAAAGATGGTGCACTCTCCGCTGAAATTCCTTTTACAGATTTTCTCAAAAATCAAGCTAATTTTAAATATTTTTTTGGGCCTAACAAATACAATATTCTCAATCAGGTCACCGAAGGATTTAGTCAAAATATTGAATTAGGGTGGTTATTTCTTCCCTTTATCAATAAATATTTAATCATTCCCATTTTTAATTTTTTAGAACAATTCATGTCTAATTATGGTTTGATCATAATCATAATGGTTCTAATAATCAGAATAATTCTCTCTCCTCTTACTTACAAATCCCATATTTCGATGGCAAAAATGCGGGTTTTAAAGCCTGAATTAGATGCCATAAAAGAAAAGCATAACGGTGACATGCAAAAAGCACAACCAGATCAATTGGAACTTTACAGAAAAGTTGGCATAAACCCATTGAGCGGCTGCATACCTGTTTTACTCCAGTTTCCCATTTTAGTTTCACTTTTTTATTTTATTCCTAGTGCCATCGAATTACGTTTAGAATCATTTTTATGGGCAGATGATTTGTCTTCATATGACTCTATTTTTAACTTACCGTTTAATATACCATTTTATGGAGATCACGTCAGTTTATTTACTCTTTTAATGGCTGGATCTACGATTTTATACACGATGGCGAATTCCCAGATGACCACAATTCAGGGTCCCATGAAAACAATGCAATACCTCATGCCCATCATGTTTTTGTTCTTTTTCAACTCATATCCATCAGGTCTTTCATATTACTACTTTATCACTAACTTAGTATCTTTTGGCCAAATTGCTTTGTTCAGAAAATTTATAAATGAAGATAAAATAAAACTGATCATGGAAGAAAATAAAAAGCTGAACATCAATAAGAAAAAGTCTAAATTTCAGTTGCGTCTTGAAGATGCCCTGAAAGCAAATCAGGCGGCTCAAAGAAATAAGGGTAAGAAAAAATAAATTTGGCTGTTCATTCGAAAATTTTATTGATATTATCTATTTATTGTAGACAAACTTGGTCTATTTATTAATTGTAGTTTTCTTTGCAAAAGTTATAGGATAATTCTCACCATCTAACATATATTTGTTTAATTTTTTAAGCCTTAAACATTCAGATTACCTAAAATATGGGAAAAATCATATCAGTTGCCAATCAGAAAGGTGGGGTTGGAAAAACAACTACTGCTATCAATCTAGCGGCCAGCTTGGCAGCTTTGGAGTTGAATACCCTAATTGTAGATGCTGACCCACAGGCTAATGCCACCTCAGGTGTAGGTTTAGACCCTAATAAAATTGCAACAGGAATTTATGAATGTATGGTCAATGGAACTGCGGTAAAAGAAAGTGTCCATAAAACAAACATAAAATATCTGGATATTCTTCCTTCACACATTAACTTAGTTGGAGCAGAAGTTGAAATGATAAATTTGGACAATCGCGAGGACAAAATGAAAAGCGTGCTCAACGAGGTTCGGAAATCATATGACTTCATCATCATTGATTGCTCCCCCTCTTTGGGACTCATTACAATAAACGCTTTGACCGCATCTGATTCAGTAATTGTCCCAGTTCAATGTGAATATTTTGCATTAGAGGGTTTGGGTAAACTGTTAAACACAATTAAAATCATTCAAACACGTCTTAATACTGGTCTTCAAATCGAAGGCATTTTAATGACCATGTACGACATTAGGCTCAATTTATCCAACCAAGTAGTCAGTGAAATAAGAACTCACTTCAAAACGATCGCTTTTGAAACCATTATACCGAGAAACGTGAAGCTTAGTGAATCTCCAAGCTATGGATTACCTGTAATCTCTCATGACGCGGATAGCAAAGGAGCAACTAGTTACATCAATCTAGCCAAAGAAATCTTAAAACGCAATCAAATTAAAGCAGCTTAAAATGGGCCCAAAGAAAAACACAGGTTTGGGTAAAGGCTTGAATGCATTACTTGCAGAGCCCTCTTCTATTGTACATAATATAAATTCGGAATCTGTAAATCAAAATAAATCCTCTCTTATTGGAGAAATTTATATTTCTCAAGTTGAAGTTAATCCGTATCAGCCAAGATCTGATTTTAATGAGGAATCACTAGATGATTTAGCTCAATCTATTCAAGTTCAAGGTATTATTCAGCCTATAACTGTACGCAAGTTATCTGAAAATAAGTATCAACTTATCTCCGGAGAACGACGACTTCAAGCTTCCAAAAAAGCCGGTCTAGATCAAATACCTGCTTACATTAGACTTGCGGATGATCAACAAATGCTTGAAATGGCATTAATAGAAAATATCCAAAGAGAAAACTTAAATGCAATTGAAATTGCTTTAAGCTATCAAAGGCTGCTTTCTGAATGTGATTTGAAACAAGAGCAGTTGGGCGATAGGGTCGGAAAAAATAGATCTACGGTAACCAATTATTTGCGCCTTTTGAAACTACCCCCAGATATTCAAGTAGGCTTAAGAGATGGCCTTTTGTCTATGGGACATGCACGCTCCCTGATTGTGATAGACAATATAGGTTTACAATTAGAGGTTTTTCAAAAAATTTTGACTGAAGGCCTGTCTGTAAGAAAAACTGAATCTATAGTTAGGGGCTTAGTAAATAAAAAAACTAAAGGTAAGTTTGAAACTACCGCTATAACACCTGAAATAGAGAAAGTTCAAAGAAGGCTTTCCTCGCATTTCGGCACGATGATTAAAATTAAATCCAAAAACAATGCTAAAGGTGAAATCAGTATTCCGTTTGCATCAGTTAATGAACTTAATAGGATCTTGGATCTTATCGAAATATAAAATAATCTCTGCCCTCTCTTGGGTCTGCTGCTTCATTTTTTGTAGTAATGGACAGCAGCAATTTAGATTAGATACCAGTTTCTTGAATATGGATTCCGATATATATTTTAGGGAGATTTCAAAAGTTGATCCAATGAAATCAGTCATGCTTTCAGCAGTATTGCCAGGACTCGGACAAATTAATAATAAACAAGCCTTCAAAGTTCCTTTTGTATATGCAGGATTTATGGGTTTTGCACATTTTATCAATGAAAATAATAAACTCTATCATACTTTTAGAAACGCCTATTTGGCTTCTACAGATAATCGTGCTGATACGGAAAATAAAATTGAGGGGCAATTCAACTCCAGTGCTCTTAAACAACAAGCCGATAATTTAAGGAGAGACCGAGATTACTTGGTTTTGCTAATGACCTTATTTTATTTAACAAATGTGGCCGATGCATATATATCAGGACACTTAAGGGAATTTAAAATTAATGACTCTTTTTTGGCTCTAGTGCAGCCCAATATTCAATCAACTCCTTTATCTTCGCAAGTATTTGGGTTCTCACTAAAATTCTTTTTTTAAACTTTGCTATGAACATTGCTCTAGTAGGATATGGTAAAATGGGAAAGTCAATTGAAAAATTAGCAATTGAAAGAGGTCATGAAATATCTGCTATTGTTGATTTAAATAATAAAAAAAAACTATTTAAACTTTCACCTAATAACACAGATGTCGTTATTGAATTTTCAAATCCTTCTTCTGCCTTTGAGAACATTGCCGCATGTTTAAGACAAAAAGTACCTGTGATATCTGGAACTACAGGATGGCTCGATCAACTACCCAAAATCGAGTCAATCTGCACTACTTATAATGGAACTTTTTTAACCTCTACGAACTTTAGTCTTGGAGCTAATATCTTCCTCAAACTCAATGAATGGTTGAGTCAAGTTATGAGGCAATTCCCAAATTATAAAATAAATATCGATGACACTCACCATTTACAAAAATTGGATAGACCCAGTGGGACGGCCATAACTCTCGCCGACGACATTGTCAAAAATCACCCGAGCTATAACAAATGGACTCTCAATGCTTCCAAAAAAGACCACCTGAAGATATCCTCTTTTCGCCAAGCAGAAGTCATAGGAAAACATGTGGTAAACTACAGGTCTCCCATCGATTCAATAGAAATAACGCACGAGGCTCAATCAAGAAAAGGATTTGCTTTGGGTGCCGTTCTCGTAGCTGAATGGATTTCAGACAAAAAAGGCATTGTTACCATGAATGATTTTATTGAAATATAACACACTGACATGTATTTAAATGATTTTAGTATAACCTCCTTGATAACCCTAATTCTGGTAGGTTATTTTCTACAAGCAATTGCCTATTATAAGCTTTTTATAAAGTCTGATCAGCCCGGATGGATAGGTTTTATACCGGTTTATAATTATTACAAGCATATACAAATTGTTGGTCGTCCCAAATGGTGGATATTCTTACTATTTGTTCCGGTAGCCAATTTTTTTGTTCTTTTAACTATTCACTTAGACTTACTAAAGTCATTTCAAAAATATACTTACATAGATCAGGTCTTAGGTGTCATATTTGCTCCATTTTACATGATCTATGTTGCATTTGGTAAAACTACTTACATAGGTAAAGCTACTGAAATTCCTAAAGTTCATAAAGGTCCTTTTAAGGAATGGTTTGAGGCTATTATTTTTGCTGTTTTTGCTGCCACAATAATTCGATGGGCATTCATGGAGGCTTATGTTATTCCCACTCCTTCTATGGAACATTCTCTTTTAGTCGGTGACTTTCTTTTCGTGAGCAAACTAGAATATGGCCCAAGAACACCCAAAACTCCATTACAATTACCTCTTACCCATGCCAAAGTTTGGGGAACTGATCTTCCCTCGTATTTCAGTGGAATAGAACTTCCTCAGTTCCGACTTCCGAGTTTGGGTCGTGTAGAAAGGAACGATGTAGTCGTTTTTAACTACCCCCCGGAATTTCAAAATCCTGAGGACTTAAGAACACATTATATTAAAAGGTGTGTCGGTATTTCCGGGGATATAATTGAAGTGAAATCCGGACAAGTATATATTAATCATACCATCGCTAACAACCCTAAATTTTTGCAAATGCGCTATTTTGTTGAGACAGATCAAAATGTCAAAGATCGAATTTTTCGAGAAAATAATATTTGGGAATACTATCCTTCTTTCAGTTTAGGTAATCGTAAAGGCTATATCATAAATACCACTGAAAATTATGCCAATCAGTTAAGAAAACTCAATTTTATTAAAAATGTTGACCCAAGACTTGATAATGTAGATAAAATAGAGTCTCGAATATTTCCAAATCCAAAATATTATCCATGGAATGGTGATCATTACGGTCCAATACTAATTCCTTATAAGGGAATGACCATTGATATAAATGACTCAACCCTTGCCATGTATGGAAGTACTATAACCAATTATGAGGAACTTGAAAAAGTTGAAATTACCGATGATCAATTGCTCATAGCAGGTAAACCGGTAATGAAATATATTTTCGCTAAAAATTATTACTTCATGATGGGGGATAATCGCCATAATTCCTTAGACTCTCGGTATTTTGGATTTGTTTCTGAGGACTTTATTGTGGGCGAAGCCTCCTTTATATGGCTATCCTTAGATGACAAAGTTGATTTGTTGGACAAATTACGTTGGAGAAGGTTTTTCCAAATTATTAATTGATTGAATTTTCGCTCAACTAATAATAGCTACCAAACTATCGGTTGGTAACCGTTCTCTATCAAAAAACTATTTGTTTTACCAAAATGTCCATTTCCTTGAAAACCGCGATAGCATGAAAGAGGGGAAGGGTGCGCAGAGGTTAAAATTAAGTGTTTGTCATCATCAATCAATTCCTTTTTTCTACCGGCAAAGGCACCCCATAAAATAAAAACTAAATTTTGTTTATTATTAGACAGCTGGCGAATCACCTGATCAGTAAAACGCTCCCAACCCAGATGTTTGTGTGATCCCGGCTTTGAAGCTCCCACCGTTAAAATAGCATTCAATAAAAGTACCCCTTGTTCAGCCCAGTGTACTAAATTGCCATCGCGAGGAATCTCTTTTCCTAGATCACGTTTTATTTCTTTAAAGATATTTAACAGTGATGGAGGGATCATCATGCCTTTTTTAACCGAAAAAGACAATCCATGAGCTTGATTTAAACCGTGATACGGATCTTGACCAAGGATTATAACCTTCGTTCGGTGAAATGGACACAATTCAAAAGCATTAAAGACATCAAATTTATTTGGATATACTTCTCCCAATCGATAGTTTACAAGAACCTTTTGAATTAGACTTTTATAGTAAGCCTCTTGGTAAACTTGATCCATCACTACTTGCCAAGAAGTTTCATTAATTGAAAGCACAGATTATCATGAAAGTTGATGTTAAAACTATCAGCATAATTTTAAAAATTAAAGACAATTGGTGTTTTTCTTCGAATATGTAATATTATTAATTAAGGTTTATTTCGTGATACCGAAATAAAAGCTCTCTCATTTTTAGAAATTCGAGCATAAATTGCCTTTGAGATTAGTTTAATACAAATCATTTTTTTAAAATGGATTTTATGGAGATCTTGGAAATAACCAATAAGCTTTATAAATTAGTGATCAAGGAATTCCTTTGAAAAAATATAATAATTTAATTAATTCCTCATTTATAAGGTTCAATTATGTTTACGGATATTACAGAAGATGTAAAAGTGAGTGTAGAAACTGCTTACAGAGCGGATTATTCAGATCCTGCCCAGAATCATTTTGTTTTTACCTACCGTATTACCATTGAAAATCAAGGTAATAGAACAGTTCAGTTGAAGCTAAGACATTGGAAAATATTTGATACCACTTATCCCTTAAAAGAAGTCGATGGCGAGGGAGTGACTGGGAAAAAACCAATACTTGAACCTGGACAATCACATCAATATGTATCGGGATGTAATCTTAAATCAGGTATGGGAAAAATGTTAGGCCATTACACGATGGAACGAATCAGTGACGGCCATGAATTTAATGTTAAAATACCTGAATTTGTACTAATCAATCCCGTCAAACTTAATTAATAAGTTGATTAGACTGCTCCAAGATTTCTAAGAGGGTTATCGTAAGATTATATCAACCAAAGCTTAAATAGGCATTAAATACATTTGCCCTACCTTGTAATGAAACCTTTTTTCAGCATTAACTAAAAAATATTTTGGGAGTACGTCTAGAGAAACTCACAAAAAAATTCTAACCTTAGAAGGCATAAACACCAATCTAAAATCAAAAAAAAATAGATAAGTATATTGATTACCTCGTGTCTTATCTTCAGCTTAGTAATATTATCTATTCACTTTGATGCTGGATATTTTCAAAAAATATCAAATAAGTGAAATTTATTTAAACTCACATATAAAATACTTTTTACTCTCA
>CACLDR010000046.1 GCA_902605755.1 uncultured Marinoscillum sp.
TAAGTTCTAAGATTGAAGTTACAATTTGATTTTTGCCAAATCAATATTTTTTTGATTTTTGGATGTATTGGTCCAAGCAAAATAAAGCTCATTTTTAAATAATTCCATTTGAGGGAAACCACTGGATCTTGAATCATTAGTTTGGGAGATGACTATGGGATTTCCTAATTTACCAAAACGATTGACGGCGATAACTTTGATTTGGGATATACCATTTTTAAAACTTAGCCAACTGACAAAGGCGGTTCCTTTTTCATTCATCACTACATCTACTCTTCCTAGTGGGTTAAACTTATCTATAATTATAGGGGCTTCAAAGTTGGCACCGTTATCATTTGAAAAGTTTATTTTAACTTGAGGGACATCATTAGGTGCTGAAAACCATACTATGGCTACTTGATTCATATGCGCAGCTATGCGCGGTCCATTAACTGGGCAACCTACAATTTTCCATTGGTCATTGAATATAGTCTTCGGTGCGGTCCATTGTCCTTTCACTTTTCTGACTATAGATATATCTCGGTATTCATCATTTGTTCGATCTCGATAAACAAAGACAGGACCAGCAGAAGTCATTGCACCACTCGTTTGACAGCAGTCGCATACGCGTGAATCCAACTCTGACTCTTCAGTTAGAACTCCTTCAAGATTTATATTGGCTGTTCTGAGAGTCATCGCTCCTCGATCATTTCCACCATCTGACTTCGTAGTATTCGTTTTTCTACCATCGAGCCAAACTGCCGTGAAAGTTTGGTTGGGCATTGGAAGTAAAGTGGCAAATCCGTGTTCCGTCAGTGTTTGATCATTATGGGGAATGATTTTGGAACTCCATGGATGAGAATTTTTACTTATGGTAAGATTAACATCGTATGAATAGGTCTCCGATGAGCTTTTGACAAGATAATGGCTAATTTTATTTCCCTCGCTATCTACATTGAGAGAGGGATAATCTGCCCAGTTCACAAACCAATTCGCTCCTGAAGCGATCACTTGTGCATCTGACCAAATATTTTCCTTTATCAAAGATGCAAAATAAAGAGTTGATTGATTTTCCATTTCCCTGACCCAGCTTAGATAAAGCCGATTGTCTTCACCTACTTTGAGAAAAGGTAAAGAAGTACTTTCACCAGCAGGACTTTCAAATAGTTTAACTTGGTTTTGAAGTAGTCCGACGTCCTCGTTACATGAAATGAACAAAATTATGCATCCTATGGGTAAAATATAATTCAAAGATTGTTTGTTAATCAGAGTAATTACAAAAATACTTTCTTTTTATGCAATATAGCTATGAACTCGTTCAACTCAAAGTATGGTTTAGGAAGTTTGATTAAACATATTATGAGAATTAATAATTATTTACCCTCTTTTATATTATCGTTGGAATCTTTCGACAACTATTTTTAATTGATATTGAGATAAGGAGTTAGGTTACAAATATTTGATGCCCTTAAATTACTTTTTTGAGCCTTATTCAGGCAGCATATTTTTGAATAATAAAATAGTTTTTTCATTGGTCCAGCCTCTGTCACCCAATAATCTGTGAATTTCTTTGCCAGACAGATCATAGATAAGGGTGGTAGGTAGGGCATAAACGCCCAAATCTTCAATGCTATTTTGTAGTTGCACATAATGAAGATCAAGTCCTTGTTTGGCGACAAATTTGTCTATAGTTTCCATACTCTGATCTGTAGCTAGCAGTAGTTCAAACTGATCAGTAGGTAATATTTTTGTCAGTGCAAACAAGTCCGGCATCTCTTTGACACACGGCATGCACCATGTTGCCCAGAGATTAACGATTACAATCTTGCCATTCAACCTTTCAAAATCAACAGGCTTCCCATTTCTTTCGATCATTTTTGGGATACCCTTCGGTTCTGTTGAATCCATGATCTCAACTGGTTTCTCCTTAATTCCTGAGCAGCGGGAAAGGGTGAAATATAGAAAAAGTAAAGGGACGATTCTCATCTAGTAATTTTTTAGGCAACTCATCCCAATTGCGAGGATTATTCGTTGGACTTGTCTCATTGGTTTCATTTCTATTAAATAGGTTTAGTTTAGTTGTCCTTTAATTTCTCCACAAAATCTCATTTCTTCTCCGAAATATGGATTGTATATATCTTGTGTGTTACTTAGCCAATAGGCTCCTTTATTATCAAATGCCATTGGACAGTATTGTCGAAATAGTGTTAATTTTTCAGCTTTATAGAGGCTAAGAAAATCAAAAAACAAATCACTTATTTCTGCAAAAGGTTCATAGACCTCATCTATTTTTCTTGTTGCATTAATTTCTTGCATTGCTTTTCTTAATTGAATGAGATTAGACTGATCATTATCAGATAAAAAAATCTTTTGATCACTCATTTGACCAATAAACATTGTGGCTTCTGATTTTATAATCTCATGATTCTTCAGAGCCAAAGCATTTTTTATATTCAGGTAGGTCTTAGTCATTTCTTGTAGGGCAAGGACTACCGATCGGGTTGGATTTATTTTTCCTCTCTTTTTTTTGCCCATCGGCTTATTTTGGTTATTTTGGGTTTTGATAAGGGTTGAGTTCATCATACTATTTTTTCCTTCAAGTTGAGCGGCCGCATCGATTGTGAAGACTCCGTTTGTCACAACTTTTTCACCCACTTCAAGGCCTTTCATAATGGCATAACCTGAGGTATTTAGATTGCCTAGGGTCACCTCTCGTAAACGGAAGATAGGTTCAACTGATATTGGATCTTTTACATAAACAATGGATCTTTTTCCTGTCCATAATACTGCTGTTTTGGGTATAGTGATGATTTTTTGATCATCTGTTGGCAGGCTTTCAAATATCCCCTTGACACTCATGCCTGGGTAAACGGGCTTAAATGTATTGGTGTAGATGACCCTAATTTGAGCAACTTGTGTTGCAGGATCCACGATGGGATTGATGAAATTTACTTGTCCCAAAAATATTTTTCCAGGATAGGATGAAAACTCCATTTTGATTTTATCGCCAATATGAACTTTTTTAAGGTCAGTTTCATATAGATCAAAGTCGATCCAAACATTTTTGAGATTGGCGACTTCATAAAGCTGGGTACCCCTCTCGACATGTGATCCTTTATTGACATATCTATTGAGAATCATTCCTGTCCATTCTGAAATCAAAGGGAAGCTTTCAATGGGTTCACCCAGTTTCAGAATGGTATCAATCTGAGCAGGGGTAAGTTTCCAATTTTTTAATTTTTTTTCTGTTGCCTTAAAGAGCTCGGGCTGGGCCTCTTTTGTTGTGAATGCTTCAAGTAGTTCATTTTGTGCCTCGATTAAATCTGGTGAATAGACATAAGCGATGATTTCACCAGCTTTAATATATCGCCCTTTCGATCCAATTAAGAGTTGTTCTATTTGACCAGAAATGTGCGTGGTCTGAACAGCTATTTTCCTCTTATCAGGCATTACCCTACCATTTAAATGTAAGATAAATGAAGGAGATGTTTCTTTTACTTTGTGTATCTGGATATTTGCCAGTTTTTGGGCATTTTTGGACAGTCTTATGGCATTAGGATCGATTGTCGTTTGAAGACTTGTGGATTGAACCAGATTCATACCGCATAGAGGACAAGTACCTGGTTGGTTTTGTCGTATTTCTGGATGCATAGAGCAGCTGTATACTGAGGAGGATATATCATGTTCATGTACTTCAGACACAGCAGTAGAGGTACTGCTGTTGGAAAACCAACCAATAAGAATACCTAAACCTAATATCAATGGGAAAACGATTTTTTTTGACAACATTTTCATAAATCTTTGGAGATAAGATAAGTTATTTTAGCCAATGCTTCGGCATAATTTCTCTTCCAAGTCACTTGACTCAGTTTGAATTTTAATAAGTTGTTTTGGGATTCTAGTATGTTTTTAAAGCTTATATTGGCATTCCTTAAGTTACTTAAGGCAAAGTTGATTTCTTGATTTGCATTTTGAATTCTTTGCTCATCAAGATCATATTGGGCTTGTGATTCAAAGCGTTTATTTTGGGCTGCAGCCCATTCAATAGCTAAGGTATTTTCGAGATGTGTTTTTTGAGCTGCTAACTGTTTTTGATATACTTGGACTTCTCGGGTTTGGCTTTGATATTTTTTTCTATAAATGGGTATACTTAATGAAAACATAGGCATTAATGCATCTTTACCATTATTTTTAATTGTTGACCCGTCCTGCGGTTGGATGATCATGTAGTCAATACCCAATCCAATTTGGGGAAATCCATTTTTACGTACTACAGTTTCATCGATTATGGCTGCAGCCATTTGCTGCTCGAGGGCGACCAATTTTGGATGATTAGATAGCAAACTATCAGGATCCTTTTTGATTTCAAAATCAGTGGGTACAGCCAAAGTAGTGGCGTTGATCTCGAGGCTGTCGGAACGATTCAAGAGTCGGTTAAAGGATTGTTTTAAGAGGTTTAAGCGCTTATTTAATATAAAGATACTACTCGTGCTTTCATCCAACATGAGGTTGGTTTCCAAAACCTCTATATTTTTACTTTTACCATTGCTGTAGCCTATTTTGGCCATTTTCGCATGAGATTTTACGATATTCAAGTTTCGGCGATGAATCTCCAACAACTCAAGGACTTCTAAATACTTATAATAGGCAGTTTTCACCTCAAGAGTAAGTAAGGCTTGCTTATTTCTAAATTGTTCAAATTGCGCCGCTGCCATTAAGGAGGCTACATCTTTCTTCGCGCTTAAAGTGCCAAACCAAGGAAATATCTGGTTTAAGGATATTTTGGTTTGCTGTGATCCTAGTCGGGTTTCAATGGGTGATATGAAGTAGCCAAAGCCCAAGGTTGGATTGACCAGAAATTTTACTTGCTCTACTTTTTCTAATTGGGCTTCAAAAGAAAAATAGGCAGCCTTGAGATCGGGATTTTTTTGTAAGGCTACCTCCAAGTAAAAATCCAAGGATTGATTCATGGCTACTTGGGCGATCAAAGTTAAAAGTAAAAAAGTAAAATAATTTTTCATGATTTTCTTTTTTTAAGTTTGATTTCCTTTTGCCAGCTGTATAGCACGGGAACAATAAAATAGGTAACCGATGCAATGACCATACCTCCAAAAATGGGAATGGCCATAGGAATCATGATATCACTGCCACGTCCTGACGTTGTTAAAACTGGCAATAAAGCAATTAATGTGGTTGCTGTAGTCATTACTGCGGGTCTAATCCTACGAAGACCGGCCTCAAGGGTAGCTTTTCTGATTTGTGGGATGGTGTCCGGTTTCTTTTTTTGGAAAATTTGATTCAGATAAGTACCCATTAATACTCCATCGTCTGTAGCGATACCAAATAAAGCGATAAATCCTACCCAAACGGCCACACTTAAATTAATGGGCTGTATTTGGAAGACTTCCCGCATCGGTACGCCAAAAAGGGAGAAATTTAAAAACCAATCCGTATGATAAAGACCCATTAAAATAAAACCGCCACTAAAGGCCATGCCGATTCCAAAAAAGATCATTAAGGAAGTAGTGATTGTTTTGAATTGCATATAAAGGATGATAAAAATTATTAAGAGAACCAAGGGCACAATGATCATCAATCGTTTTTCGGCGCGAATTTGATTTTTAAAATTACCGTCAAACTCATAATGAACTCCGTTGGGTACGATGAGGCTACCTTTTTCTATATTTTCTTCAATGATTTTCTTCAATTCTTCGATGACCTCCTTGAAATCAAATTGTGGGTATTTATCCAACAAGAGATAACTAAGTAAAAAGGCATCTTCACTTTTTATGACTTGGGGTCCTCGTTCGTAGTCTATAGTGACCAAATCTCCTAGTCTTACCTGCCCGCCCGTGGGTGTTTTAACGTAAATATACATCAATGCTTCAGGATGGTCTCGCCGCTCTCGGGGATATCTCACCCGAATGGGGTATCTTTTCTTTCCGCTTACGGAAGTACCAACCTTAATGCCTCCGATGGCCGTTTCAATATGTTGCTGAACCGACTCAATTGAGAGGCCATATTTGGCAATCATTTCACGTTTTAAATGAATCATGATGTACGGTTTACCGATGATGTTATCTGCAAATACAGTTTCTGGATTTACTGATTTTGCTTGTCTAATGAGGGGCTCTAGCTGAAAGGAAAAATCATTGATACTTTGCAGATCAGACCCGAATATCTTGATACCAATGGGAGATCTCATACCTGATTGAAGCATGATAAGTCGGGTTTCTATCGGCTGAAGCTTAGGGGCAGAGGTGACACCTAACACCTTCGATGCTAAGTTAATTTCTTTCCAAATATCATCTGAGGACCTAATCCGAGTTCTCCAATTTCTAAAATAGTTTCCTTCGGGATCTATGATTAAATCATCAACACTAAGGGATTTATTGAGTATTTCGTCATTGGTATAGCTTTCGCCTGATTTCAAAATGAAACGTTGAGATTTGTCTGTTTTGAATTTGACAAGATTACCCTGATCATTTTTATAATATTCAGGTTTGTAATTTATGGTGTTTTCATACATTGAAATAGGAGCAGGATCAAGGGCTGAATTGACTCTGCCAAGCTTACCAATCACAGATGATATCTCCGGAATATGGGCCACACGGCGATCTATGGTTTGTAGGATATTCTTATTTTCCTCTATTCCAATGTGTGACATGGCAGAAGGCATTAGTAAAAAGCTACCCTCATTTAGGCTTGGCATAAATTCTGATTTTAGTCCAGGAAATTGCTTCTTTAAACCGATTACCATTTCATATTGATGGGGTTTAAAACCGATCAGTTCCATGGCACGGGTCAAAGGGTAAGCTACTTTTTCAAAGCCCAACCAAATGAAAAGGGCTGAGAAAATAAGCAATACGGGTATACTTAAGAAAGTCTTTTTGTAAATCAGGCACCAGGTTAAAATATATTCATATTTGAGGGTAATGAGTCCCAATAGCCCTAGGATGACCCCCAGGATAAGGATAATAAATAAGATATTTAGTAGTAAAGCTTCATTTATGCCCAAAGGCATCCAATTTGAAGCCAGTAATCCGATACTAGTTAAAATCATGATCCCTGTTGGAAGATTATTCACCCAGCGGTTGTCCCACGGCCCATAAGTTTTCAAAAACCATGACAAGCCCATCGCAATAATGAATAAACCTACCCAGGGCAGTTCCCATAGCAATACAGTACCCGTTACAATGAGGAGTGTATTGAATAGTAGATTAATTTTCTTTTCCTTGACTTTGGTTCCGAGAAGGAAGTAGGCGATCGTAGGTAGTACCAACAAGGTGAGCAACAAGGCCGTCAGTAGCGCAAAAGTTTTGGTGTAAGCCAAAGGCCTAAATAACTTTCCTTCGGCTGCTTCAAGAACAAAAATGGGTACAAAGCTGATGATAGTAGTGGACACTGCTGTAAGGATGGCACCACTTACTTCTTGAGTTGCTGTCTTTATTTTTTCAAATAAAGAGTTACCGCTTTGCTTAAGATGTCGAACGATGTTTTCACATAAAATAATGCCTAAATCAATTAATGTGCCAATTGCGATTGCAATACCTGATAAGGCAACAATATTTGCTTCTACATTAAAAATCTGCATTAAAATAAATACGATCAATATCGAAATAGGTAATATTGCAGCGATTATCAAAGAAGCTCTGAGGTTAAACAACATGGTCAGTACGATAATTATGGTGATCAATGCCTCTAGATTTAGGGCGTCCCATAAGGTGTTTAGGGTTTCTTGGATAAGTTCTGTACGGTCGTAGAATGGAACAATTGTCAAGGTGCTTTCTATTCCATTTGCAAGATTTTTTTTTGGCATACCTTGCTTCAAGATGTTAATTTTCTTTTTGATTGCTTTAATGACCTCCATAGGATTGGCACCGAACCTCGAAACGACGACACCGCCCACGACCTCAGTACCTTCCTTATCTAAAATACCTCTTCGTATTTCAGGACCTAAGGTTACCTGAGCAATATCTTTGATTCTTAAGGGAACTTTGCCCTTAATTTTAACGACGGCATATTCTAGATCTGAGATGGAACTGAGATTACCCAACCCCCTGATCAGATATTCAATTTTATTAATTTCCATTGTTTTGGCTCCTACGTCTCTGTTGGTATTTTTAACAGCCTTTACTACCTGTTCAATAGAGACATCATATATTTTCAATAGATCTGGGTCTACGTCTACTTGATATTCTTGAACAAAACCACCTATAGAGGCGACTTCCGATACCCCTTGAACTGCGCTTAGACCGTATTTGACATAAAAGTCTTGAATGGCTCTAATTTCATGCAAATCCCAACCTCCTGTTGTATTTCCTTGGTCATCACGACCTTCCAGGGTATACCAAAATATTTGTCCTAATGCGGTAGCATCTGGTCCGAGTATGGGGCGAATATTTTCAGGTAATAAATCATTGGGCAGGGCATTTAATTTTTCTAGGATTCGAGTTCTCGTCCAATAATACTCCTTGTCATCGTTGAAAATCACATAAATACTCGAAAAACCAAAAACAGAAGAGCTTCTGATGGCTTTGACTCCTGAGATCCCCAACAATGCCGATGTCAGCGGGTTAGTGATCTGGTCATCGATATCTTGGGGAGAATGACCCGCCCATTCAGTAAAAACAATTTGTTGGTTCTCTCCAATGTCAGGAAGGGCATCTACTGAAACTCTTTTAAGGGATGTAATTTGGTTTTCCCCAAAAAAGGGGGAGACCATAATGCCCCAACAGACCAATATGATCATGAGCATTATGGTAATGAATCGATATTTAAGAAAGTACAATATAATTTTATCTAACATAGTCAGGTTCAGTTATTAAAGTCAACTGGCGATAGAAATTAGCAATCAGGACGAATCCTAAAACTATAAAACTATGTGTTTAGATAATATAGACTTGGTTCCAGGATTGAAAGTCTTCTTCAATCAGTGGAGGTATTTGAATTGATTTTTTTTTGGTGAGTAAGTTTTCACCTAAAGTGGCGATTGGGAATTTAGGCCCTTTAACGGTTGTAAACCCGGTAAATTGGATTGGTTCAACATCGAAAGAAAAGACCACTGCAGGAATTTTAAAATGCGTAAATTCAAGGCTGCAACAATTGACATCAATAGCTAGATCTCTATCAGTTTTACTTTCACAGCAGGCCTTTGGCTGAAAAAAAGTTGTCTCTGTTTTGTTGAAAACCCAACAAGTATGCTTATAAATAGCTAAACCTAAAGAGCCAAATAAAATGTTAAATGATAATAATAATGAGAGCAAGATTTTAAACATAACTTCTATGTTCCAATTAATTTGCACTTAATTAAGAATGCAAATGTAATTAAAATTGAATAATCTCAAAATATGTAGTTATTTCATATCTCCCAATTTTGGATATTTTATGATTTTTTAACGAATGATTAACAGCTTTTATCTATTTATGATGTTTTCGGCCCTTAGAAAGAAGATGTGCATAGATGATTGCCCTTTGATGCCTTGAAAGAGGAATAAAAGGTCTTTTGCTCCAAAAGACCTTTTGTGCATCCGGAAGGATTCGAACCCTCAACCCCCAGAGCCGAAATCTGGTATTCTATCCAGTTGAACTACGGATGCAGTTCTATGACGAAGTGTAAATATAATTGTACTTCGCCGAATAGATCAATATCATGGTTTATTTAATTGCAACCTTTTTGATTTATAGTCGTCCATATTTCAATTCTGTTTTATCGAGTACATCATGGTTTTTTTACTTTTAATACGTAATTGACTTCTCAAGCCTCGATATTGAACTTATCGTATTACGCAAGTAATTACCAATAATATTTTGTTGAAGAAATCGAAAATCTAATAATTGATTTAAAGATAATTTAGGGACTACTTTTTATTCAAACAGTAGATAGTTCCTCTAAGCGAGAATTTTTATATTCTAGTATCAAAATCTATTTCATTATCATACATCCTAAATAAAAAAAATTAGATTGACTTACCAAATTATATTTTTTTGAATGATCTAGTGTGCTGCCGGTGTTTGTCAAATGCAGAAACCAAATAAACTTTTTTTGCTTATCTCATAATTCATTAATAAATACTATCAAATGCA
>CACLDR010000047.1 GCA_902605755.1 uncultured Marinoscillum sp.
AAGCGGTTACTTTATTTCACCGTAAAATACGTGAAAAAATCATTGATAATACTAAAATTACGCTTCCCAATAAATTCCTCAAAAATTGGCTTTTGCGAACCAACAAAAATGTCAATCCAGAGATACTTGAAAAAGAGTATGATCATTACCAGAAGGAATTAAAATGGTCTCTTGTGAGAAATAAAATTGCAAAAGATCAAACCATCAAAATTGAAAATAATGAAATATTCAATGAGGCCAAGGTGATAGTGGCCAAGCAATTCGGAGGTATGGCTGCTTTGGAGCAATTGGGAGATCAAATGGATGACATAGCTAAAAACTATTTGAAAGCAGATAATGGGGATAACTATATGAAGATATTTAACGAAATACAAAATAGAAAGGTTTTCAGTTTTATCGAAAATGAAGTAACGGCTAAAGAGAAAATGGTTTCTCTAGATGATTTCAGAAAAAATTAGAACTTTATGCCAATTTTTAAAGTTTTAAATGGTGATTTCAGCTTTATTTCAAAAATGACTATATTTAAAACAAATAATTAAAATGATCAACAAAACAGAATTCAGAAAATTTGCTTTGAAAGGGCAAGGTATCAATGGTCTTACCTTTGACAAATACGTTGATAAAGTAGAAAATATGACACGTTCGGTTATAGAAGAACGACCTACCAACTTTAGAGAAATAGACGTCTTTTCTAGGTTGATTATGGATCGCATCATCTTCTTAGGTATGCAAGTAGAGGAGAATATAGCCAATATTATAACTGCCCAATTGTTGTTCTTGGAATCTGTTGATGCAAAAAAAGATATCCTATTGTATATTAATAGCCCAGGAGGTTCCGTTTATGCTGGACTTGGAATGTATGATACCATGCAATATGTTGGGCCTGATGTCGCTACAATTTGTACAGGAATGGCAGCTTCTATGGGTGCAGTATTGCTTGCTGGTGGCGCTCCAAAAAAGCGTTCCGCCCTGCCTCATGCCCGGATCATGATACACCAACCTAGCGGCGGTATGCAAGGTCAATCACGTGATATGGAAATCACTTTAAAACAAATGCAAGAATTAAGGAAGGATTTGTATGAAATTTTAGCCAAACATTCTGGTAAAAAATATGAGCAAATAGAAAAAGACTCAGATAGAGATTATTGGATGCGTTCTAAGGAGGCCAAATCATATGGTTTGATTGATGAAGTCTTAGATAAAAAATAACATGGCACAAGTAACTTGTAGTTTTTGTGGACGAGACAAGAAAGATGTAGACCTAATGATATCAGGTATTCATGCTCATATTTGTGATAAATGTATAGTCCAAGCGCAACAAATTTTAAATGAAGAAGTTAAGACCAAATCTACGACGGGAGATGCACCAGAATTCAAATTAATCAAACCCATAGATATGAAGAGCCACCTTGATAACTACATCATTGGTCAAGATGAAGCAAAAAAATATCTCTCAGTAGCTGTTTATAATCACTTTAAGAGACTTACCCAAAATAACCTTGAAAGCGATATCATGATTGAAAAATCAAACATCATTATGATCGGTCAAACGGGAACAGGAAAGACTTACCTCGCTAAAACCTTGGCAAAGGTGTTAGAGGTACCCTTTTGTATTGCTGATGCAACTATTTTGACAGAAGCTGGCTATGTTGGTGAAGATGTCGAAAGTATACTTACCAGACTTCTGCAAAGCGCTAATTACGACGTTGCTCAGGCCGAACGTGGTATTGTTTACATTGATGAAATAGACAAAATTGCCCGAAAATCAGACAATCCCTCAATTACTCGTGATGTGAGTGGGGAAGGCGTACAACAAGCTCTACTAAAATTACTTGAGGGTACTTCGGTAAATGTACCCCCACAAGGAGGAAGAAAACATCCAGATCAGAAAATGATCACTTTAAATACTGAAAATATTCTTTTTATATGCGGAGGAGCATTTGACGGAATTGAACGACATATTGCCAATCGGATTAATACAAGACCTATTGGTTTCTCAAATCAAAATAATTTCTCAAAATCTTTTGACAAGGCCAATCTGTTGAAATATGTAACGGCCCAAGACCTCAAAAACTTCGGCTTGATTCCTGAACTCATTGGTAGACTTCCTGTTTTAACTCATCTGGATCCCTTAGACCTATTTGCCCTTAAGAAAATTTTAACAGAACCAAAAAATGCTTTGATAAAGCAAATGAAAAAACTATTTAAAATGGAAGATGTCAATCTTTCGGTAGAGGATGATGCACTCGACTACATTGTAACCAAAGCCTTGGAATTAAAACTAGGAGCACGAGGTTTGAGAGCTATCCTAGAAGTTGTAATTACAGATGCAATGTTTGAAATCCCTTCAAATAAAAAGATTAAAACCATTGTGCTTACTAAGGCGTACGCCACTGAAAAATTTACTAAGTCCAAGTATAACCAAAAACTTAAAGCGGCCTAATACGAACCATATTAATGATGTTCTCAGCCACTATTATGGAAGTCTTTTGACGTCCCAAAATCATATTAAGCTGTTGGTAATCAGCCAATTGCTGTTTCCGTCTCGCTTTATCCATTATCAGTAAATCTATTTCTGTTAAAACATTTTCAATTGTGTAGTCTTTTTGAATGAGTTCTTTAACAGCCTCTTTATTCACGATTAAATTCACTAGGGAAATAAATTTAATTTTTACTAAACAACGAGCAATCAAATATGATACGGGATGAGCCCTGTAACAAACAACTTGGGGGATGTTCCATAATGCCGCTTCCAAAGTAGCTGTCCCCGAAGTTACAATTGCAACATCACATATGTTCAGTAATTCATATGTTTTACCGATGACTAGCCTAACATTAATTAATCCTATTATGCCATCATAAAGATTAACGGGTATATTATCAACACCGGCTATCCACAAAAATATATCCGCACGCTGATTAGCAATCTTATTAATCATTTTAATTGAGTTATTCACTTCTTGTTTTCTGCTTCCAGGTAAAAAAGCAATATTCCAACGATGATTTGGAGAACGCTTGAAAGAAGTGTCTAAATTGTAATTTTCAATATGCTCGACCAAAGGATTTCCCACATATTCTACTGGGTAATTTAGGTATTTGTAAAAAGGGACTTCAAATGGGAAAATAACTAATAATTTGTCGACAAATAATCGAATATCCTTTATACGCCTCTTATTCCATGCCCAAATTTTTGGTGAAATGTAATAAATCGTTTGTAACCCCTGACGTTTAGCGAAGGCTGCCATCCTCAAGTTAAAACCTGGATAATCTATAAATATAACGGCGTCGGGATGAAATTCTAACAATTGTTTTTTGCAGGTTTTTAATTTCTTTTTTATAACCCAAAGATTTGAGAAAACTTCATAAAACCCCATAATGGTACTCTCTTTATAATGACTTAAAAGTTGTCCTCCTGCCGCTTTCATTTGATCCCCTCCATAGAAAACAATTTGAGCTGATGGATCTTTTTTTAACATTGCCTCAATTAAATTTGCACCATAGACATCTCCTGACCTCTCACCTGCAATTAAGAAATACTTCATTTATTAACTAATTTTCCATTTTAATGCAATCTAACTTATGATGGGGATATAATGTATAAATTTGCAATACAAACAAAAAAGGTATGATTGTAGTTACAGGTGCCGCTGGTTTCATAGCAAGCGCATTAATAAGTGAGTTAAATAAGCACAATTTTAATAATATTATTGCTGTCGATTTATTCGACTCTGATATAAAAAATAAAAATCTCGAAAATAAAAAAATTGCACAAAAGATCAATCGGCTTGAACTAAATGATTGGATTCAGCTCAATCATGAAGAAATAGAATTTATTTTTCATTTGGGTGCCCGCACCAATACATCAGAATTTAATAGGACAGTTTTAGCAAGTCTAAATACTGAGTATAGTAAAATGGTTTGGAAAAATTGTATTTCATATCATATCCCTTTAATCTATGCAAGTAGTGCAGCAACTTATGGTCTCGGTGAATTTGGATTTGATGATGAAGCAAATTTATGTGATAAGTTGGTTCCCTTAAATCCTTATGGAGATTCAAAAAATGAATTTGATATTTGGGCCTTAAAAGAGACCAAAAAGCCATTTTTTTGGGTTGGTCTGAAATTTTTTAACGTTTATGGCCCTAATGAATATCATAAAGGTCGTATGGCCTCTGTGGTATATCATTCTTTCAACCAAATAAGTAAAACAGGTGGAATGAATCTATTTAAGTCTCACAATCCAAAATTCAGTGATGGTGGCCAAATGCGAGATTTTATTTATGTGAAAGACGTGGTGAAAGTATTGTATTGGCTTATGCATCACCGTAAAAACTCAGGATTATACAATTTAGGTAGTGGTCAAGCCCGTAGCTTTCTAGACTTAGTAGAAGCCGTATTTGTCACAATGAACAGAAATAAAAAAATCTCCTTTATCGATACGCCAATAGATATTCGGGATAAATATCAATATTTCACAGAGGCCAAAATGAAAAAATTAAAAAGAATTGGATATCCCCATACTTTCACCACATTGGAATCTGGCATTCACGATTATATTAGAAATTATCTAAAAAGTAATAAACGTTACTAATCTTATTAATGACGTTGGCTTATCTTTTTCAAAAGTTCCTCTTGACCCGCACGATTTAAGCGCTCCCTTTGAGAAGCAGATTTTTGTAATTCAAATATTAATTGTTGATTCTGTTTACCAAAGCTATTAATTTCTTTTTCAGTCCAATCAATAGGATCTCCTGAGGTAATTAGTTCATAATTTAATGCAAGAAGGCTTTTTGAAGCTATGGATTCAAAAATTTCAATTTCCTCCGATGTCAGCAATTGATGAAACTTTTTACTATTATTAGTAATAATAGGCTTGGCAACATTGGCCCACATATTACCAGATTTAGAGGTCGAAAGTGATTCCTTAGAATTATAATAATCGAGCATAATATCATTAAATTGAATACCAAGCTTTTCACAAATCATTCGAAGTGTTTTTTTTGGATATTGAATTAATGCTTCATAACTGATCTGAACAAAACGATGAGATGGTAATGAAGACAAAAATAAAGCTGTTTCCATTTGCTCTTGATGCCATTTTTGAGCAATTTGGTAAATATGCTTAGGCCCAATATAAGCCTTTTTAAACGAAGTGGCGACATCGCGGCCATCTCTGTGTAAATAAATGTAAAACGGCCGAACTATTTTTTCCAACTCTACCTTATATTCGATATTAAAAGTACTCTTACAACACCACATCTCAGCTTTATCTACAGCGCATTTCTGCTGATAAATAATCTCAAAGAGATCTAAAAGTGAGGTGATTTCATCTGTAATCTCATCCCGATCAAAATCAATTAATGACCACTCAACGGGATTACATTCCACCCAATTACATACATCATCTACTAGTAAATATCTATTTTCCCTTACCTTAAGATCTCCATATTTAGAAATTAAAGGCATAAATGTCTTTAAAAGATGTGGCGGATGAGGTGCCGAAATAACGCTATGTTGATTGAGCATCAAACGTAGTAAGTTAGAGCCCGAGCGTTGGGTCCCTATAAATTGAATGACTGATTGGGTCATCTCAAACAAAAAATAAGCTTAAGATACTACTTGTCAACATTAGCCATAGGAAGTTAACTTTCAAATAACTTATCATAATAAATGCAATTATAGTCAATCCGAATGACTGCATATCAAATCCTGTTGGCTTTAATATTACATAGGCAGAAAATAAAATATATGCCAGAATAATTGGTCTTACACCAGAAAAAACAGAATTTAAAACTTTATTATCAGGTAGTATTCTAAACAAATACCCTGCCAATAACATTAGTAGAGCAGCTGGTAAAAAAATACCTATGGTGGCAACAAAGGCGCCCAAAAGGCCCCCAGCTTTAAATCCAATGTAAGTGGCTGAAACCAATATGGGTCCGGGAGTTAACTGGCCTAAAACTATAGCCTGATTGAATTCCTCCGGAGATACCCATGACCATTGATTTACCACTAAATCATTAATTGCTTTAATTATTACATATCCACCCCCAAACAAGGTAAGACTTACCTTTGAAAATTCCATTAAAAGGGTATCAAAAGGATGTGACAATAAAAAGAAAAAAATTAGTATTGAAAGAATACAAGCCAATATCCCTTGTAATAAGTATTTCAAAGATTTAGATGATTCTAATTCTTGAATGTTAAGTGACTTTTTCTCCCCTAGCATAAGTCCAAACAACCCTCCAATGACGATACTGGTAAAAAGATTTATTGAGGTGAAAATAAGACATGATAAGGTAAGAGCAACTAAAAAAATTTGCCAGTACGAATTAAGTTCCTGTTTGAACATTTTAAGAGATACATCAAGAATAAGAGCAACCACAACGGGAATTAAAAAAGTGATTACTGATTTGAAAATCAATAAATTAAAGAACACTGAGCTGAAATATGCCATTATGATCATTATCGAACATGAAGGTAAAAGAATTGAAATTCCACTAACAAATGCCCCTGGCCACCCTCTCAATCCATAGCCAATATCAATGACCACATTTACGGCTAGGGGGCCTGGAAGCATTGACGCAATCAGTACACCATCATATATTTTTTGTTGAGAGATTATGTTTCGCTTATCGACAAGTTCACTCTGTATCATGGCGACTAATGCTGTATAACCTCCAAAAGCAGATGCTCCAAGTACTAAAAATATTTTAGCTAAATCAAATAATGAAATACTTTTCTTCAATTAATTATACTAGAATTAAAAAATAGTTTTATCGTAGACCAATAGTTAGTATCCTATAATACTGCTAAATAATTGAAATAAAATACTCAGCGGAATAAATAGAATTTTCAAAAGTTACTATTTCTAATCTATATCTGTACTAAAATAATGTCGCTCATCTCGTTTCTTATAATCCACATAATAGCAAATCAAATTCATCATTTCGCTTACAGTACGCCAACCATAGCCAATATTTTTTGGCGGTATAAATTGATTCATCGGATTATTAATGGTATTGTCATAACGCGCCTTGGCGTAGATGACAGAGCCTTCAGGGATTTTAAGATAATGGGTGAATTGATACATCGTCTGCCAATTAAAGTCCCAGTCATTAATTCTAATAAGTGGTATAGTATCACTGTTTGCTGTCACGGCATAGGATTCGAAGTACTTACCTAAAAAATGCATATGAGGCATTACAGAGATCATGGAAATATCTTTTTCAAGAACTTCTGACTTCATAGTAAAATTAGAAATTTGATTGGCTGGTAAGTAAAACGGTTGATTGATAATATCATTTTCTCTAAGAATTAAAGTTTTTACCTCACGTTTTACTGGTTTATTTGTAAAATAGAAATTAACGGTTGATTGATCTTTCTGATTTCTTCCAGTAGGAGAATAATGGATATTTAAAATTAAATCTGCATTTGGTTCTAATCTTTTGCCTACTCCATCAGGAAAAAATAAAGGAAAACTCCCCGGTACCCAACCGTATAAAAACTCATCAGCTAAGGGTGTCTTTTGAAATTCAGATACCTTAGGATCAAATTCCGACATTCCATCTATACCTGACATATTTTGAGTCGAGTCTACCATCATTCTACTATGATGCACATACCTCCTATTTCCAGGCATAAACTCAATCGCTCTCAAATAACGAAGCTCATTAATGTCCATTGGTAAATGAAAAAATCTAAAATCATCAGTATTTGAATTTGGTATATCATATGATTCAGCCATAGTTAATGTTAGGTCAGGCACAGTCCTATAATACAACCTCTTTACGGGTAAACTCTCTTTAGTTTTATTTCCCTCATTCATACCTGTAGAGATCCATTCAGTAATCAAGTCTATCTCAGCATCAGTAAGCAACCTCTCATTTAAAAAATGTCTGTAATCTGGATCTGCTTGCCATGGTGGCATATATCGATGTCTTACAACATACTGAATCATCTTGGATCGAATAGTGATGTCGTCATAACTCAATAAACTAAAGGGTCCTGCTTGTCCAGGTTGATGACAAGGAACGCAATTCTCGTAAATGATGGGACGTATGTGTTCAAAATAGTTCAAATTCTGAGAACTAGCGGAATAACAACTCATAATTAACCATAAAGAGGAAATTATTACCTTCTCTGAATTAAGCATCCGATTGCTTTCGTATTATTGTTAATTGAAAATAAAGATCCATAGTTCGAGTCAAGGGCATCTCTTAAATAATGGACTGTCGCCGATTTTCTATATCTTCCTAAATCAAAAAACCAATTATCTATTGCACCTGAATAAATAAGCATTCCTGACTTATCTAATAGAAATACCTCTGGAGTAACTGAGGCGTTCAGGTAATAAGTTAATTTTTGAATACTATCATTTATGACTGGAAATTTGAAACCATAGTCATCCTTGAATTTCATAACTTCATCATAATAAGTGCCTTGGTTGGGCTGAACACCGTAGACTAATAGATCATATTTGTTCATCAACACATTGATTTTTGGAATATACTTTTGGGTTATTGGACAATTTGGATCAATGAAAATGAAAAGTAAAAATTGAGACTCAAGATCAGAAATCCATACCCTCTCCTCATTATAGGTCGTTAGACCCATTTTATTGATCGCTTCAAAATCTGTAGTTAGGGTAAATAGCCTAAAAAGAAAACAAAAAAGAACCTTCAGCATTGCACAAAATTAACTTATCTTACTCATCCATAAAATTTCTTATTAAACTAAATATCTCATGATTTTGGTTGATCGGATAACCTCTCCAAAAGGTACTTGATATGTCTTTGTATTTCCAAACAATCTTATTTCGATCAGTAACCTCCCAAAAACCGTAATCACCTTCACAGATTAAAGTGTTTCCATTGGCTAAACGGTAAGCTCCAGATATCCGACCATAAGAGAGGCTGTCATCAAAAAAACTCCAAATTAAATGTGACTTATCAATATTTTCAATTATTAACTCCTCAGGTATGCTAAATTCATAAACTGAAGATTTTTTAGCCTTAAGTCCATTATTGAATACCAAAAGATTTCTAGAGCCTGGATATCCA
>CACLDR010000048.1 GCA_902605755.1 uncultured Marinoscillum sp.
TGTCTTTAATGACTATGGCTTTATTGTCCATTACCCCCATCTTAACATTAGTATATATAATGATCCCCAACATTAAAAAAAGGAATCCCAACATAAATATAGATTCAAGCGCCAAATGCGCATAAGGAACGGCTCCAAAAACACCAATTAACAAAGCTGATAAACCTAAAATCCCAAAAATGTAACTGACCCTTAAACCAGAATTTAAAGAAACTACGCCCTCTTCATTTTCTATTTTAGACTCTTTATCCAAAAAACTAATGATCGAGGCAATCGTACAAAGTATCATGAAAACATAGCCCATTCTTAAAATAAAAGGAATATCAAAAAATATTTTTTTTATCAAAATTCCAATAGGGATGGTAGAAATCGCCGTCACTAGAGCAGCACGTGAGGTGATCTGCTTCCAGAAGAGACCCATACCAAAAACACATACTGCTCCGGGATAGATAAATCCAGTATACTCCTGGATGTATTGAAAAACTTGATCTAGATTTCTAAGTGCTGGAGCTGCTAGTCCAGCAATTAAAATTGCTATAACACCCACTGAGCGACCGATGAAAACAAGTGACTTATCACTAGAATTAGGACGAAAATTTTTATAAATATCAATAGAAAAAATTGTCGAAGTACTATTAATCATAGATGCCAGTGACGAGACAATAGCGGCAACAAGAGCAGCAAAGGCAAGTCCTCTTATCCCAGACGGAACAAAATTTTTCAACAACCATGGATAAGCTTCATCTGACTTCTCAATTATTCCAATTTCTGAGATCGATTTCCCCAACATATCCGGAAGCTCTGCACCATAATCTTTGAGCAGCACCAAAGCAGTAATTCCGGGTATTACAACTAATAGAGGTATTAATATCTTCAAAAAACTAGCAAATAATAAGCCTTTTTTCGCTTCGCTTAAACTTTTTGCTGCAAGACCTTTTTGGATTATGTATTGATTAAAGCCCCAGTAACCAAAATTAGTCAACCACATAGCACCGAAAATCACCGCTAAACCCGGTAAATCAAGAAAAGCATCTTTTTTTCCACCAAAGCCATCGGGTACGAATATAGACCCTTTAGAAATAATCATATGAAAGTGTGAACCTGCTTTATTGTAAGTTTCAACAAAACCTGAAATTACACTACCTCCACCCAACATTTCTAGAGCAAAATAAGTAGTTAGTAATCCCCCACCAATAAGAAAAATTACCTGAATTACATCTGTCCATGCTACAGCTGACAGCCCTCCCAATACAGAATACAAACCTGAGAATATCAATAACCCTGTAATACCCCAAATTATTGGTACTCCCATGATCGAATTCAAGGCCAATGCCCCCAAATAACTTACAGAAGTCATATTTACAAAAACATATACAAATAGCCAAAAAGAAGCAAAAAATGTAGCTGTAGTTTTATTGAACCTCATCTGTATAAATTGAGGCATTGTATAAATCTTCTTTTCAAGAAAAATAGGTAAAAAATATTTGGCAACAATAATTAAAGCTATTGCTGCGATCCATTCGTAAGCTGCAATAGCCAATCCGAGTGCATAACCTGATCCAGACATTGCAATAAAGTGTTCAGCAGATATATTTGCTGCAATCAATGATGAACCTACGGCCCACCAAGTTAATGTATTTCCTGCCAAAAAATAGTCTTGAACTGACTGAACCTCTTTTACTTTTCTTTTTTTGAATGAAATAAATACCCCAGTAAATAAAATGACAACACAGTATAATGAAAATATCAAATAATCAATTGAAGAAAATGTGGATATCATCGTTCTTAAATTTTCATGAAATGATTAAACTTAGGATTGCCCATAGTAAGCATTCTTACCATGCTTCCTTTCATAGTGCTTATTCCTTAAGGCATCAGATAAAAATGGAGCTTCTGAGCGAATTGTTCTAGTAATAAAAGCCATTTTAGCAATCTCCTCTAAAACAGCACTATGGTAGACTGCTTGAGCAACTGATGTACCCCACGTAAAAGGAGCATGATTGGCAACAATCACCATAGGCACCTCCTCAGGTGTAATATTTCTGTCTTTAAACACATTTATAATCTGACGCCCTGTTTCAAGTTCATAATCTCCTTTGATCATATCATCAGACATAACCGGAGCACAGGGGACATCCACTGTCAAGTGATCTGCATGTGTAGTCCCCAGAATTGGAATATCTATTTGTGCTTGAGCCCAACCTGTGGCATAGGTGGAATGCGTATGAGCAATCCCCTTAATACTCTTCCAATGTTTGTATAATAAGGCATGTGTTTTTGTATCTGATGATGGACGCATCTCGCCCTCTATTACTTGCGCATCAAAATCAACAACAACCATATCCTCAGGTTTCAATACCGCATATGGTATCCCGCTTGGCTTGATAGAAAACACTGCTCTTTCTCTGTCCACCGCACTAGCGTTTCCAAAGGTAAAAAGAACCAGGCCCATTTCAGGTAGTTGCAAATTAGCCTCATATGCCTCTTCTTTCAAGTATTTGTATGTACTATTCATTTAATGATTTTTTCAACTGTTTGCCCCAATTCACAATATTTTTGGTAAAGGATATTATAAACAGCTACTCTTTCATTGTTTGGAGCATAAATTATGTCAAATCCTCTACCCATTCTCAACATCGCCTCTTGGACTGATATAAATCTCCCAGCAGCCGTCGCAGCAAACATCGCAGCACCCAAAGCACAAGTTTGATCGGAGGCACCAACCTTTATGGGCTTATTTAGAACATCAGAAAGTATTTGCATGACATAAGATGACTTTCTTGCAACACCTCCCAAGGCTATAACACCCTCTACATCAATACCTTCATCTGAAAACCGATCGCTTATACTCCGAGCTCCGAAACAAGTCGCCTCAACTAAACTTTTAAAAATTCGAGGTGCATCTATACCAAGATTTAATCCTGAGACCACTCCTTTTAAAAATTGATTAGCATCAGGGGATCTTCGGCCATTCATCCAATCTAGAGAGACCATATCATTTACCTTAGGTGGGATTGCGGCCGCTTCTTTTGTAAGTTGAGGAATAATTGCATCATCAACCTTTTTTCTAAGCGTTTGATCTTTTATCATCTCTAAAGGCCAGTTAATCAATTTTTTAAACCATGCATACACATCCCCAAAAGCTGATTGCCCAGCCTCCAAACCGAGCATTCCTGGCAGAACAGATCCATAAACCTGACCGCATATACCTCTCACCAAATATTCTTTTTCTAGTAATGGCATCACCATAATATCACATGTGGATGTACCAATTACTTTACTCAAATAGCCTGGTTCAATTTCACCGCCTACCGCACCCATATGCGCATCATATGCTCCAACTGCTACTACCACAGATGGTGGAAGACCAAATTGATCAGCCCAAAAAGGACTTAATGAGCCTGCTGAAACCTCAGATGAAAAGACCTTATCAAGTAAATTATATTTAAAATCAACTAACGCTGGATCTAAACCAGATAGAAAATCAACAGGTACGCCATTGTAATCTTTATGCCACAGTGCTTTATGACCTGCAGCACAAACACTTCTCTTCAATTGCCTTACATCTTCACCTCCTGTAATGAGAAACGGAATCCAATCACAATGCTCTAGCCATGTAAAAGCCGCTAATCTCACTTTTTCATCTACCCGATGGGTACGTAATATTTTAGCCCAATACCACTCTGAAGAATATATACCCCCAACATATTGCAAATAATCAATTTCAGATTTCTCATTGGCATTATTAATTTCCTCAGCCTCTTCAGTGGCAGTATGATCTTTCCAGAGATGAAACATAGCATTAGGATTTTCTTCAAATTCTGGCAACATAGCTAAGGGCATACCGGCCGCATTGACTGGACAAGGCGTGGATCCGGTTGTATCGACTCCAATTCCAATTACATTTGACCTTACATGATCTCCTGCGTTGTTCAAAGCTTGATTAATAGCTTCTGTCATGGCATCTATATAATCCTTTGGATGCTGCCTAAACTGGTTTTTAATAGGATTGCAATATTTCTGACTTTTCCATCTTTTGTATTCAGCAACAGAGATACCCACTTCCTCTCCCGAATCTACATCAACTACCAAAACTCGTAAACTATCTGTACCAAAGTCCAAACCTATTGTATATGGCATTTTTCTATTTCTTTTGGTTAATAATATGGCATCGATCCATTTGATTCACAGACAAAGGAAGCAATTTCAGTTGCTTTTTCATGAAGTTTCTTCAATGGTAGTTTGTTTGCAAAACCAATAGCCATCGCTGCTGCAAATGAATCCCCTGCACCTACAGTATCCTTAACATCGATTTTTGGCGTTGGCATCTCACTTTTTTTAGTCGTTGTGTAAAGTATACTGCCTTGCGTGCCCTTTGTAAATGCGAGTAACTTAAGATCGTACTTTTTCATAAGCTCTTTAACATTAGAATCCAAATCTTTACCTTTGAGATTAATTAAATTACAAACTATCGGGAATTCATCTTCATTCATCTTTAGAACATTACAAAAATGAAGTGAATTTTCAATTATTCCTTTATTGTAGAAAGTTTGGCGGATGTTAATATCAAAAATGATTAAAGCATCTGATTTGCAAACATTTAAAAATTGACATATTGTCTCTCTTGACCTGGCATTCCTTTGCGCTAAACTTCCAAAACAAACAATATCTGCTTTATTAACCATTTCAACGGCATTTTCATCAAAATATAAAAAGTCCCATGCCACATCCTGATGAATAAAATATTTTGGAACACCAATCGAATTGAGTTTAACATCCACTGTGCTAGTCGGATTATCATTTATTTGTATCAAATCAGTTGATAAATCTTTTCTCTTGATAGTATCTAAGATTTCTTTTCCCATCTCATCACTCCCCACTGCACTTAATATCCTAGCACTAGCACCTAATTTACTAGCATGGTAAACGAAATTACATGGTGCCCCACCCAATTTCTTTCCCTCTGGTAATAAATCCCATAACAATTCCCCAATACCAATAATATTTAGCATCAAATTAATTCTTTAACTAAAGATCAATGATTACTTTCATTATTTTATCTCCCTCTTGTTCTATGAATTTATACGCATCTAAAAACTCTTCAAAGGGAAAGTGTCTTGAAATCAGAGGCTCTAATTTTATTTTCCCATCTGCAATCAAATCGACTGCTTCCAAGTAATCCTCATGCTTATACATCATGGAGCCAAATACATTGAGCTCATGCTCTCCCAAATAATACATGTTAACTACTGGATTTTTTGAATAAACACCAATAATTATCACATCGCCACCTTTTTCTACGTTAGCCATTAAGACGTCTAAAGAAGACTGTACACCTGCCGCTTCCATTCCAATTTGAAAACCCTCACTTCCAAAGATTTCCTTTATCCCATCCTCAAAAGGCACTTTCATAACATTAAGTATATTATCAATTCCACATTGCCTTGCGACATCAAGTCTACTATCACTTATATCAGTAATTAAAACCTTGTTGGCACCTCGTACTTTCGCAAATTGAGCCACCAAATTACCAATAGTCCCCGCTCCCGAGACGACTACATTTTTACCTTTAATCCCTGATGTTCTACGAGTTGAATGTGCACCGACAGCAGCGGGTTCTACCATTGCACCCTGATCTAGCGATATAATTTCTGGTAAGACTACCAATCTTTCCTCAGGCACTATGAAAAAGTCTTGTGCTGTTCCTGGAGCTTGAAATCCTTGAACTTTTAAATATTGACAAGCATTGTACTGACCCTTATTGCAAGGACCACATTCACCGCAAATTAACTGCGGTCGAGCTGTGGCCTTTTGTCCTGGCGTTGCTTTCGTAACAGCTTTACCAATTGCCTCAATGATAGCCGAGTACTCGTGCCCTTGCACAACTGGATAAGGTGTTGCCGGATGTTCCCCATGAAAAACATGAATGTCGCTACCACAAACTCCAATTCTTTGGATTTTAAGTAGTACTTCATTTGAAGCCAGATCTTTGGGTTGGATTACATCCTTAAACTGAATTTCACCCGGTTGGGTCATTATAGCTTGCCGCATATCAAAATTATTTTCTCCCTATTAAAGTTACAATTTTTGAGATGCTAACCAAGTAAATAATATAAAATTGCCACCAATAAGATTAATGCCCCAGCCAAAACTCTAGCGTCTGACCACCTATCCACACGCTTTGAAAATATATCCTTTGGCCCATCCCATGTTATTTGCTTTACTTGATCCTTGTTAGGTGCTGGGGTAAAATAGCTTACAATCACGAATACTATACAACATAAACAAAAAACCCACCAAGTTCGCATTAAAAAATGAATTCCTAAGCCATCCGAAATATATTTCGCACCGCTAATTGTATCAAAATCGATCAAGAAAAGAAAAATACCAATTACAAAACCAAAAATTAACGTAATAAAACTTGCCTCTTTGGTGCCACGTCGCCAAAAAATCCCCAACAAAAACACTGTCGAGATTGGGGGTGCAATGGCTCCTGCCATATCATTAATCGCTTGAAAGATACTGTCAAATTTTCCTCCTTGGGTCGACCACAATATGGCAAGCATCATAACGAACACTGCCGTGTACCTACCGACTTTTACCATCCTTTCATCTGATACCTCAGGATTTAATCTCTTTAGTATATCCACAGCCACCAAAGAAGAGCAGCTATTTAGTGCCGCGGCAATAGTACTCATAAGGGCGGCTAACAAAGCTGCAGCAAATATTCCTTTTAAACCAACTGGAAGTAGTTCATTAATGAGCACTGGTAATGTATCATTAGGGGTTGCTATTTGCTTTTCAAATAAAACGAAAGCCAATATTCCGGGTAAAATAATAATAAAAACTGGCAATATTTTTAATATCCCAGCAAACAACGGCCCGAGTTGTGCATCTCTTTCAGTTTTTGCACCTAATACTCGTTGCACAATCGTTTGATCTGTACACCAATACCAAATACCTAAAACTGGATAGCCCAGGAAAAACGCATACCAAGTGTATCCATTATTTTTACCAATTTCGGAATCCGATGAATGCAACATTTCGAATTGATCTGACCTAAGTGCCAATTTTAAATCCTCAAGACCTAATATTCCAATATCCCTGACGGCAGTAATCGCCAAAATCGTCAGTAGGCATGAACCTACAATTAATATTACCGTTTGGACATTTTCTGTGATTACAACTGCCCTAAGTCCTCCAGCAACTGTATAGATTGTTGTTATTATTGAAATAACAAGTATTGAAAAATAAACATTTAATCCAAAAAAATTCTGAAAAACTATTGCGCCAGCATATAAACTGATTCCAATGTGGATAAACAAGGCTCCAATGACAGCCATGAAGGCGAGAAATGTCCTTGATCTTGAGTCATAGCGTTTCTCTAAAAATTCCGGCAGAGTTGATATTTTCGTTTTAAAATAAAAAGGGGCAAAAATGACTGCCAGTAAGACTAAAGTAAATGAAGCCATCCATTCGAAATTTCCTACTACTAAGCCCAATCTAAAGCCATCAGCAGCTAAACCCGTTAGATGTATTGTAGATATATTTGAAGCAAACAAGGCTGCACCGATAGAAATCCAACCTAGGCCTCTGCCAGCAAGAAAATAATTTTCACTATTCATGCTCTGGCGCCTAGTAGATACTATACCGATTATTAAAATACCTATTAGGTACACCAGAATAATGGCTAGATCCAAGGGGGCAATGTTCAGTTTCATTTCAAATTATTCTATTGTAGAAAAAATTTAATATTTAGTTATCTGAATTCTAAATTTTTCGCAAAATATTGATTCCCACAAGGGGAATATAAAATCCTGGAAGATAGCCCCTGAAACTATATTTTTCCTTAACATGGGCTTAGTCCCTTTTATAATACAAACCAGAAAGGCAACTGTTGTTTTAACATTAACTCTTAAATGCTAATGTATCTTTTGATAAGTTAAAGAAACGAGGGGATAAATTATTGACAATACGAAAAAAATATAGTCACTAATTATCTTGAATCTCCCCTCTATTTCTTTTTTAGTATACTAAGTAATATTAGT
>CACLDR010000049.1 GCA_902605755.1 uncultured Marinoscillum sp.
CTACTACTCCTGTTTTGTTTTTGGCAAATTTAAGTATTTTCTCCTGCTGCGAAAAAATACCTTTATGGTGGCAATTATTAAATTATTTGTTTTTGACTATTTCATTTATTGCAGTGATTTCAGCAGTAAAAAAATCAACAAAAGTGTGGCTTGGCATTGCATTCATTGCAAGTTGGACTTTTTTATTTCTAGCCATATTGATTGAAACATTTGAGATAGTGGTCATCCCCGAGGTCTTGAGTTACATTCCTGCATTTTGTCTTATTGCTCTGCATTTATACAATCAAAACTATTGTACATGTGATGAATGTTGCTAAATTTCAATATATATGTTTTGAAAACAAAAAGAGAAATAGAGGTAATTGGAAATAAACATTTTTTTAGTAATGTTGAAACACCTTCGCGTAATTATGCATTTATCAAATCTGACAATGAAAAGATCGAAAATATCAAAGCATATTGTCAATTAATCATTGAGGAGCTAGGTTTGATTTAACAGATTATAGTTTGTCTGGTATTCCCTATAGATTTGCTAAAATTTATGTTAAAGAGCTTTTTCACTAATTGAATCCTAAAAATAAGCCTAGTATTTCAACTTTTGAAAATAGATATAGTTAGAGTAAAATGTTAATTGAAGAAAATATCTCTATAGATTCCTCTTGTGAACACCATTTTACCAATAAAAGGATTCGCTCATGTAGCGTTCATTCCGAATAAACGCGTGATTGGTTTCTGAAATTAATCGTTTAGTTATATATTTTGCCCATAGACCACAAGTTCAGGAAAGATTATGTTTGCAGATAATTAAGGATTTACAAAAGGTTTTAGGTACTAATAGTGTGATTGTTATTATACCAGCCAAATATCTTTGTGTTTCTTCAAGAGGTATAAAGGATAAATCAAGCTTTACAATTACATTGGAATACGAAGGTGAATTTACTGAGAAAGCGATACTAATTGAATTTTAGAACTGTCTAGTGGACAAGACTCTTTCCTTGGAATAATAATTGAAAAAGCAAATTGGATATACGAGTTATTGACATTAGGTAGTTCAGTTATCAGACTAAAATTGGACTAGAGTAATTTTTGAGTATTTTGAAAAGAAGCTTAGTTGAGAGCTACTGTAGTGTAGGAAGTCAATACTTATATGAATACTGTACATTTTATATGATTTAGTTAAAATGAGGAAAAAACTTTTTTTGTATGAGAAATCCATCGAGCTATTAACAAAAATTAGATTTCATTAAGGATATTATGCATTTAAAAAAAAATTATTGCAATCTTTTCAATTATAATTGTAGTATTAAGATAGCCCCATTATCCGCCGAAGTTTTTTGGCGTTACATTGATAAAGTGCCCATTAAATAGTAACTTAATTATCTACATGCAATAATTTTCAACTTTTATATATAAGTTAAAATTAAGTTAGAATTTAATACTATGGATGAAGAACAATTTATATACTATGCAATTACAAATTTTAGTTTTTGACTTTTTTTGGGGGACATAATTCTTTTCTTCGTTTCAAATTAAAAGAGTCAATAAAGACAATCTTAATGAATGTCAAATTAATTTTATTGTTTTCCTATTTTCTTCTTTTTTCCGCTTGTAATTATCGACGAGAGAATGAGGCTATTATCGTGGTGCCAAAAGCCTCGGCATCAATGGTTTCTCTAAGAGTTCTGGATATTATTTTTACTTCAAAAGAGAATAGAGCGTCTCAATTTCATGATCATATTTTTTTTAAAGGTAACAAGGACTTGATTTTTAAAAATAATCAGGATACTAATAAGGTTTTTTCATTTAGTCTAAACTATGATCAGCTCCTAGAATTCGAAACAGAGTTGCCTAATGGGAATTATGATCTGAATTTTGAGTTTGAAGCAGAAAATTTTTCAAATTATTTACCTTTCAGGCTTAACGTTTCGAATATTTCTTTAACAGGTACAAAAAAACGAATAGATATAGCTCCGCAGACTGCATATTCACTTGTAAAAATAGATACTTCTTTTTTAAACGCTGATATGCTTCCTTTTATAGAGTCAAATAAATTTGGAAAAAAAGAGCTGATTTTACATCCGAGTGGGGATCATTATTATTTGTATATTAATACGTCTAATGAGGAGATTCGTTTGAATTTTAAAGAAAAAATTTTTGATACGGAGCTCTCCGAAACTTTGGTACTCGAACCCCGTGATTTATATAAGAAAGCGTTAACTTCATTACCAATTGGTCCTTCTTCCGAACGCTTTACAAAAAGAATAAAAGGTAGTCTAAATCCTCATATTGGCTTTTGGGAATATCTTCCTGCAGGTTACGGTCTAGGGAATAAATGGCCGCTAATCCTTTATTTTCATGGATTAGGGGATAATGGTAATGGCAACTCAGATCTATATAGAGTTCTATATACGGGGCCACCTAATTTAATAAGTGAAGATAAATGGCCTATTACAGCTACTGCTTCGAATGCAGCTTCAACAGCAGGTGATGCCTTTGTTGTACTTTCAATGCAAAATGATTCAGGATGCCCAACAGCAGATAAAGTTAATGATTTTATGAGGTGGGCAATAAATGAATATGAAATTGATATTACGAGGATTTATCTTTCTGGGTACAGCTGTGGTGGTGGTGGAGTGTGGAATTATATTGGGAAATATATTTCCGACGATTTAATAGCAGCTGCAGTGCCAGTTGCAGCTCTCATGGGCGAATATATTTGGAATAGGCTAGGTTGTAACATTGGAATGTTACCAATTTGGGCTTTTCATGGAGATGATGATAATGTAACTGTCAGAAATGCAAATATTCCAATTGATGGGTTAAATAATTGTGCTACTAAATGTTTTCAAGATGTTTATTCAGAAAATTGCTTAGCTCCTGTCGATGCGAGAAAGACAATTTTTAAAGGATGGGGACATAATATTTGGCCGATAACATATAAATTAGATTCTCGATGGGGTCATGACATTTATGCGTGGATGTTGTCACATATAAATTATGATGCTAAATTATGATTAGTTCATGAAGTAATTATAAACTGTTCTTGTAAAAAAGGCGTTAATGTTAATTTAGCTGTTATGAATTGTCATATAACATAGATCAAATTACTTCATAAACCTATTCCACATAGGCAATGTAGGGTGCTAATGTCAGCCAATTTTTACACCGATTATTTTTAATATATTTCCAGGATATGAAGTTTTCTTTTAATAATCTTTTGATGAAACAATTGTTTACACTGTTTTGGACGGACTTTTATAGTGACAGTGAATTATTTTTCTTGAGGTTAAAAGGGAGTGATGAGAGAGTCTAAATTTCATCAGTCACTTTTCGCTAATTTTTCGACTTTATATTTTTTTTAGTGAGAGATTGTGCTTTCGGATGCTGCTATTCGAATAGCACTAGAGGAGAAGACTGTTGAAGGAACCATAGCATTTCCAAACGTGATTTGAAATGGTTAAAAGTCTAAAGGATTAATATTAAACTTTCGTTCAGGAAAAGTAATTGCAATTAAAGCCACGCTTGACATAGATGCAAATAAGGCTGACTTAACTGCAGCTTGAGAGGCAGGCCATTTTTTCCATTAATTTGCTATATGCTTTAATCCATTACTTATCATACCTTAGAAAGTCCCCTGGATTCCGTATTATGGATAAATTGCAGGTGTGGTCAGACTATTTTTAGACGATAATACTGAATTGGGAGAAAGGTAGAGGTCGGTTATGTAAGCTGGAATTTCTTCATTAGCGCAATCGTTTGGGTTGGGCAAGAGGATTGGGTAAAAGAAGGGGGAATTAATCAAAGAAGTAGGTAAAAATTAATAAATATCGGCAGAGCTATTGCTTACCTCTTTGCATGCATAAAAAAGTGCCATTCGGTAGTTCCATTTTGAAATTTTAGGTTCTATGTAATGGAATGAATGGCATTTCTTTTCCGATCTAAATTCATTATTGATGCCTATAAGTCTAATTGAAGAAGCTATTAATATTACAATGAGATAAATTGTAAACATGGTATTAATTTTTTTTCTCATTAGCACAGTCGGAGTGCCCTAAACAAGATCAGACTCAAAATCCTTTGTAGATAATAATTTAAACTTAGTTTTGTTTTATTTTACTTACCATGGTTTTTAATAAACCATTTTGTTTTTTATCATTCATGAGCTGCCAAAACATGATACCCCCTAAATTATTGTCTAATACATATTGAGACTTAAGTTGTATTGATTTGTGATCATCGAAGGTGGCAAAAATTTTGTTGATACTGTCGTATGCAAAAGGGGCATTGGCTAAAGAATCCCAATGAAAATTAAAATTAGACCTTACTTCATCAAAATTTATTTGGTTGTAACCTCTGCTCGAAGTAGCATTTTGATCAAGACCGTTTTTTACATTTTTAACATATTTAAAGGTTTTGATATAAAAAGCAGCACCGATAATTATTTTTTCCGGTTTTAAACCCAACTTTATTAATTCTTTGACGGAAGATACGACAGATCCTCCCTTAAAATTATCAGATCCGAGAGGAGTGTGGTGACCCGTTTTGCTTGAGCTAGAACCATAGAAATCGTAGGTCATGAGATTGACATTATCAACCAACGGCATTACTTTATCCCATTCAATGGAGCGTTGAAAATAGTTATTTACATTAGCACCTGCGGCAAAACTTAAGATATCGCCGTTTTTCATGTATTTTCTTAGTTCAAGAACTAATTCAGTAAAATTTTCTTGATCTTCAGGTTGGTATTTGTGCCCCGGGAAACCAGAAATTCCAGGATATTCCCAATCCAAATCAATGCCATCTGCTTGATATGACTCGATTATATTGACTGTAGAAATAGCAAATTCAGTCCTACCTTCCTTAGTACTAAAAGCATCTGAGCAAGTTTTACAACCACCCCAACCACCCAGAGAAACCAAAACTTTTAATTTTGGGTATTTTTTCTTTTGAGCTATCATATTTAATAAAGCAAGGCTGTCTGCTTCATTATCGATGGATAATTTGTTCCCTTTCAAGTGTAAAAAGCTATAAATTAACTGATCTACACCAGTGAGGTTAAATTCATCAATTGACTTTTCATCACCTGCGTAGTAAGCAATGACTTGAGGATTTATCTTTGAATGCTTAAGATTTTTTTCGGGTGATGAACAAGAAAAAACCAGGAGACTCATAAAAGTCAGCAATTTCTTCATTTTACAAATATATGATCTAAATTAACAAAAATCTTATTCAAATAACTAAAAAGCCCGAATTGCCCTGACATAGCCATAGCCATACTCATCGAAGTTTCCGTATTGATAACCACTAAAGAAATCCTGTCCCCAGCCATTAAATCCACCGTATCCCGTGGAGCTCCAGTAATAGAAATCACCAAAGTTGGTTATTACATCTTTGTTGAGATATAATAAATTTAGTTCATCTTTTGAAGGTAAAAACCAATCATCGTACCCTTCCAATACCAATTCGTTACACACTTTAGCCGCAATTTGAGTTTCATCACAAATTGCTATAATAGCTAAAGTATTTTGGGCTCCTGTACCTATAGCAGTTTTATTAGCTCCTTTAATTCTAGTGCCAAAACAGCCCCATTCAATTTCTGATGATTGATCACTCGGAGCAACAACGAGTCCATGTAATTCTCCGGAGACATATCCTATATCTCCCTCTTGTAAAACGTAAAATAAAATACCTCCTTGATAAATTGTTCCTATTTTAGGAGTTTTGTTTGTATTTGATGTTTGAACAGAGCAGCTTTTCAATCCGATGGTAAAAACTAAAATTAAAAAAAGGAAATATTTGAGGTGCTTCATGCATAGAATTAATTAATAAGTACAATTAATTACTAAATACTAAGGTATTAAACCTATTTTATTATTGAAAATAAATGTTTTCTCCATTGAATTATCATCCACTTGAAGTTGAAAGAGTTAAATTCAGTTTTTTTAAAGGACTCATTCTTGCCACCCAAAAAGAGTTTTTATGCGTGATCAAAATTTAGATTTAATTAATATTGATACTGATATTAAAGAAGAAAAGTATCATTTTGAATTTGTAGCTTTCTTAAAGATGTTTTGTAGTAGTATTAAATATTGCTGATGTTAAAAACTTGCACCAATATTTTGAGAGGATCCCAGTAATATTTTCGATACCCAGATTACAAAAAAATTATAGACTTGAAAGTTAAAAAGACTTACTTGATCATTTTTTTGACAAAAATGCGCTTTATTGCATGTATTTTCAAATATTAATAAAAGGTATGAGATTTTTCCCGGTGGATTACACTATTTATTTCAAAGTACATGAACTACAAAAAAACCTAAGTAGGAACCTAAGGCGTTGCCTAAGGTTCCTACTAAAATAGCAGGTAGTATTAACTCTTCGCGGTTAAAATTTTCGGCAAGTGCAATTGCCGTGGGGGCGCCACCAATATTGGCTTGGCTCACTATGGCAATCATTTCCCAGTCACGATAAAGGAAACCTCCAATAAATATAACAGTTATACCGTGCAAAAAAACAGCTAAACTAGTAAATTGAAATAATATAATGCCAATTTCTTTGAGTTCATTGACGGCACCAAGTTCACAATATGCGCCAATGACAGCACAAAAAAGATAGACAAGATACAAACCCAGTTGACGGCTACCTTTTTTTGTAGATATAAATTTAGTTTGTGCCAATGCTATGCCTATTGTTGAGAGTATGAGAATGGATGGAATTTGAGTTAAAAATTTCGAAATAATATCAGACACAAAATAAGCTGTAAAACCTAAAAAAATTAACCAAATCAGTGAGTTGAAATTTACAAATTCTTCCTTTGCATGGGTTGCGTTTGATGTAACATTCTTCACTTTTGACTTCTTTTTACCTTTCCATAATAGGCTTAATAAAGCAGGTAAAGAAAATGTTATGATGATCCATAAGGTAGTTATCACATTATCAACTGCAATGACTCCAGCGTACAAAATACCTTTTTCTTGAAAGTCATATTCTAATGCAATAGCATTTAAATTTAAGCTTCCTCCTGTGTAAGTACCTGTCAGCATACCCGCAATTACTTTTCCATCTTCACCTAAAACATGCTGCGGCGATAAAATAAACCACGAAAGTAAAACACCTACGGTAGTTGCTAAGGATCCAATCAGAAATAATCCAACCATTGGAAATCCTGCCTTTTTTATTGATGTTAGATTGACGTTTAGTAGTAAATAAAAAATAGAAATAGGTGCGACATATTTAAAAATGATTTTGTAAAGGTCGATACTATTTGAAGCAGAGGGAATGAGTCTTAAATTTGCCAGTATTGCCGTCAGTAAAATGATAATCAACGCCGCACCAAATTTTTTACCCAATGGAGTTTTAGCCATATAAATACCCAAAACAATGGCTAGACTTAACATCATTGATACATATACTGGATCATCGGTAAAATTCATAGTTTATTCCTGAATGAGTAAATAATATATTAAGAAAACAGGATGAGCGATTCATCGAATACTGAAGTTAAATTAATCTATTCCTTCTAAAAAGAACCAAAATTCTAATAATTCAAAAATATTTGTTTTGACAAACTTAGGAATTACTCAATTTCTATTAAGGCTGGAAGCCATGTCTGAGTTCGATAAAAAAAGGCAATATAGCCTCGAACTTTTAGTGTACCTTTTGGTGATAACCATATCTTACATTGGTATTCACTACCACTTTCGGGATCTAGAATGGTACCATTCACATATTCGTTTGAAGATGAATCTAATTTCATATCTTTAATAATCTCCATACCAATGATCTTCTGTAAATATCTGGGATCTTCGGGAGAACAGGCGTCACAAAGAGGGTTTGGATCATCTCCTAAGTTTCTGTTGAGTTTAATAATCTTCCCCCCGTAACTATCATCTAACTTATAAATTTCTACAATAGACCGTTCTTTTTTAGTTTCATCGTCTATCGTTTTCCAATGACCAACTATTTCCTGCCCAATCACAGAAAAGTTAAATGATAGTAAGAATACGACTAAGATTTGGCTGATATAATTTT
>CACLDR010000050.1 GCA_902605755.1 uncultured Marinoscillum sp.
TACTATTTGGTGTGCCTGCATTAGCTGTGTACTTTACCTTCGTAATTCCTAAAACAGTCGTATTTGCAGGAGCATTCGTCACCGTAATCTCAACTGTTGTTCCTGAGACAGAACCTGATACTACAGATAAACTAGCGGGATTAGTCGGAAAGGTCCAGTCACCAACTTCAAAGGCGCTGACTGCGATGTTTTTATCATATACTACATCAATACGATCTATAGTTCCATCGCCATTCGTGTCTTTGTAAGAGGCGCTTACCAAATTTGGAGCCTGACCCGTAGCCGACCACCCTAACCCAAAAAATAGGCAGATCAAAAATGGGATAATATGTCGTTTGTAAACACTCAATAGGCACAATTTATCATGAAAGAAACTTCCATTATCTTATCTCCATATTGATGGTATCTGAGACTATTTTTTATAACTGGAGAACCTAATGTGCCCATCTCTAAATTAAGTTAATGATACAACTTATCTTAACATAGCCACCTTGCCACGAGAGGTTCTAAAAATGCCCGATTCTGCCTCATAGGTAATTTCATATAGATAAGAATCTTGAGGTAAGGGAATTTGATTCAAAGAGCCATCCCATTCGCCATCTAAATCGTTGGTCTCAAATACAACGCTGCCGTATTTATTAAAAATAACCAAGTACATAGAGACAATATTTTCCAATGTTGGTCTAAAATAGTCATTAAGACCATCTTGATTCGGCGTAAAAGCAGAAGGCACGGTTACGCGAAAGCCCTTCTCCACATCCAAAATTTGAGTGCTTACAGCTTCACAACCAACAGCATTTGTAATTTTTAGAGTAATAGGATAGGGTGCTGGAGATACATAGGTATTTCTCGCATTAACTTCATTGACAAGTGCTCCATTCCCCAAATCCCAAGACCAGTCAATAATCTCTGGCCCCTCTGAATCATCAAATAAAGATATTGGCCAGTCGATGTAAGGATAGTCATAATCTATATCGAAGTCTGCAACGAGCAGATAATCAGTTTCTACCACCAATGTTGTATCGTAGGTGCACAAGTTCTCATCAGTAATTTCTATGCTTTGATCGCCTCCTCTCAGGCCACCGTAATAATTATTAGGAAAAGGATCTCCACCATTAATACGATAAACATATTCTCCAGTGCCCCCACTAGCGGCAATTGTGAATTCTCCGTTGCTTGTTGTAGTACACAAATTATTTTTAAGTGAAAGTACCTCTAGGGAAAGTATCTGAGGTTCTGTAATTTCAATGATGCCCGATGAATATTCACAAAGAGCATCGTCGGTGATAATAAGTTCATACTCACCACCTTCTATACGAGCAAGATTGATATCTTGTGAAAAAGGTTCTCCATCTTTTGCCCAGTTATATGTATAACCACCCGTGCCGCCTGTAACCAACGCAGTAATGGTGCCATCTTTATCCCCAGGGCAGGTGAGATTTGTAGTCGCAATATTGAATTTTACAGTATCCGGACCAGTAAGGGTGACGTAAACAGGCGTTTCACAAAGGCCCTCATCAATCACGTCAATAATGTAATCTCCCGCTGGAAGTGCATTACCAAACGATTCGGTGATCGGCAGTGGAACTAAATCTCGCTTCCATTCATATCTGAAGTTCCCCCATCCACCAGTAGGAGAAAGGGCAATTAGCCCTGTTGAGTCTCCCCAGCAAACCATATTTTCTTGGGTACTAGTGACATTAACTGCATCTGGATTTTCTATGGTAAATGAATTTGATCTTTGGCAGCCAAAATTGTCAGTGGCGCCGACGGTATAAGTACCATAAGTGATATCGATCTGATCTTTGCTCTCACTGATCAAAACTCCTTCTTTTTCCCATTCATAGGTGAAATCCGTCGATTCACCAAGCACTTCAATAGAGAGCAAAATCTGAGCATCAGAAGAATCTCTACAAGTAATCCGCGTTATATCCCCATTAATGTTAAACTGATTGTTGGGTTCAGTGACATTAATAGTAAATGTATCTGAGAGGCAAAAATATTTATCTTGCACTGCTAAATAATAATCCCCTGCGGCCAGGCTATCGATGGTGTTAGTGGTATTGTATACTTTACCATAATCCACCCACGAATAATCGAAAGGAGCATTACCATTGACCATGGAGGCAGTTATAATACCGGTACTCCCATCCTTACATAAAACATTCGTTATTGTGGGATCTACCACCATATCAGGAGGATTGTATAAAATAATAGTACTGTCCTTAGTACACCCTTTTTTGTCTATCAAAGTGACTAGATGGTTTCCGGCAGTTAAGTCAGTAGCTGCAAAAGCAATATCCTCGGTAGTAATGGTATCCAGGGCATCTTTGGCATTGTACCTCCATATTATGGTTGGATAGGAATCAGAACCCCCCGTGGGATCCAAAGTTATTTTGGCATCAGTGCCATTGAAGCATTCAAGGGTATCAAGGGTGGGGTGCAAAAAGATTTTATCTGGCTGAAAAACAGTAACCGAGTCATATCTGGTACAGCCAATAGGATCTGTAATAGAGACTTGGTAATCCCCACTATTTAAATCTTGTACGACAAATTTATCCGAATCAAATAGTTCGCCATCTTTCACCCAATTGACGGCAAAAGGGAATGGATGTCCGTTATCTGGTTTAAGACCGATATTGATCGTACCATCCTTTGATCCATAACAAGAAACGTCAGCAATTATGGGAGCAATGGTATAAGTCGTTACGGGTTCTGTTACAATAACATCTTGGACAATGGTAGGACAATTCAATGAATCCACAACACTAACCGTGTAAGTACCTGAATCTAACCGAGTGATAGTAGTTGTATCATCTACATAAATCCCATATTTGTCCCAAGTTTGCGAGTAAGGCGCATTTCCCCCTGTGATGCGAACATTTATTTCTCCTGTTGCGCTGTCTTTACAAACCACGTTTGTTACCGTTGGAAATATCTGAATCGATGGTACATTGGTTATCTCAAAGACTTTATCAATTGGACAACCTTGCTCATCAGTTATAATTATTCTATAAATACCACTTGCTAATGAGTCAATTTCAGTATCTGTCCAAGCACTATCGGCGGGATTAAAGGTCGTCCCATTTTTGGACCAAACGTAGTCATAATTCAATGAATTTCCTCCATTCGCTTCAACTTCAATAAGTCCGATTTGATCCCCTCCACAGACGTTGTCAGCGAGCCTGGAAGAGATTTGCATGGCCGTGTATTCCTGAACGTAATAAGTAGCCTCTTTTATACATCCATTTTCATCGGTGACTTGGAAAGTATAATCACCCTCACTGATCCCTGAAATAACTTTTTCATTTTCAATTTTAGGACCCATAGCAGTTTTTCCTGCGTACCAAGCATAATCATAGTCTGTCGGGTGACCAGGATCAATAGTAAATTTAACCTCTACGGAACCCGAACTCTCCCCATTACAAACCACAGGAGAAATGACCGTTTCAGTAGGGGCTGCAAGGACCGTCCGACTAACTACTTTAGAAGGATTGATGCTATAAGTAGTAGTAGGTGCTGCTACGGCATAATCAAAATCTCCAGGCGCAGATGTACAATTATTAACATCGGTAACAATTAATTGATAGGTCCCATCAGCTAAGTTATCGAGGCTAGTTCCATTTCCTACAAAAACACCTCCTAACTTCCATTGTTGAGTGTAAGGAGCGGTGCCCCCAGAAATATTTACAGAAATGGCCGAGGTAGTTCCTCCTTTACAAGGAGCAGGAGTGATGACTTCTTCTACCTGGAAGCCAGCTAAATAATTTACCGAAAGGGTATCCTTTACTACACAAGCGGCTTTATTGGGTGCCGTAGTTGACTGATCTGAAACCGTAACAATAAAAACCCCTGAATCAAGTCCTACAAGATCAGTATTTGTACTGGGAGGATTTATGGGAAATGGATCGCCGTCTTTAATCCATGAATAAGTGTAATCGGTAGCTAAAACTGCATTTCCACCACTGGCTTCAATTTCAATTTTAGCATCCTGAGAGTCTGGACAGCTGAGTTCGGTTACATTGGATGTAATAACTATGATTGGATATTCCTCCACTTGATAAGTCTGTGTTTTTACACAACCATAGTAGTCGTTCACTTCAAAAGTATAGTAACCTGCCGCAAGGCCAGAAACAAGTTTTGTATTTGTGGTATTGAATGGCGAGCCTGCTGCTGCTTGACCGCGATACCAACTATAAGTATATCCGCTCGGATGCACACCATCATCATCATCGTCAATTACTACAGCGATACTACCCAAATCTCCATTACAGGTCGGATTCGTTAATACGGTAGGCGTTGGAGTTAATAGGCTTTCTATGTGATAGCTTGATGATGGAGAAGTGATAGTATAGTCGATGGATTGGAACGTACAACCGTTTCCATCGGTAACTACAACGTCATATACTCCATTTTGTAATCCTGAAATATCTTCACTTGAGGCAAATACTGTCGCTGCACCGTTTTTATACCAACTATATCTGTAGCCATAGTTAGGGTTTGGAGTTCCTCCAGCAACATCAATTAAAATATAACCGTCATCTCCATTTTTACAAAATGGAGCAGAAACGTTGACGGAGTCTTTACCATATGCATTTACACCACTCACCGTGGTTAATGCCACAGAAATATTAGCGGGAATATTGACAGGGTAGGTTTCTTGAAACTGAGTTGTTTTAGTAGTATACGAGCAGCCATTAAAATCAGTCACGTTCAAAGTATAATTACCCGCCTCAGTTACTGTTAGCTGAGTGGTAGAAGTCCCTGTGTTAGTAACCTGACTTGTCGGCATTAAAACTCCTCCTTGATCCCACTGATACTCATAAAACTGGCTATTTAACGTATTGGAGTTTGCTCCTCCTACGATAACGGAAATTTTCCCAGGGGGGGAAAAGGTTAAATCTGTATTATCATTAAGTGCCACAACTGCTGATAGAGATATGTCCAATTGACTGTGAACAGTTGTAACCAATACCATCCCCGAAATTCCTGTCCCCGTGACTACATCTCCCACAGCGATTGTTCCAGCATTTGTGTCTACATTTATTCTACTAGCAGCACTCCCTCCGCTATAATCGCCATTTACTTTAGCTGAAGATGTTGTCGGACAAACCACATTTGTAATAGTTTCATCAAGGGACAAAACCTCAGGCTCATTTATGGCATAATTTGTAGATTGAACACACCCAAAAGCATCTGTAAGCTCTACAGTGTAGGACCCCTCCAGTAATGTATCAACTGAGGTAAGTCCTAAATACCCCGAAAGATGATTTTTTGTACTCCCACTCCATTTGTACCACTTGATACTGTCGATTTCATTTCCCCTATCGGGGTCGAATTCTGCCTTGCCATCGCCAAGACCAAAACAGCTAACATCAGTTAAACTTAGTGTGTTAACATTCGTGAAAGTTAAAACCGTATTATCCTCTAAGGGATTTATGGCAGAATTTAAAACTAAATTTTGCTGGTCGACAATACCACTAACAACCCTTGAAAAATTAGATCCATTGGTTTGTTTACCCGTAACAACATCCCCAACTTTAATAACACCAACATTACTATCAACCACTAAATCCGTGGTATTACTACTAATTGCTCCGTTCACCGCCGCAGTAGCAGCCACAATGGGCATAATAAATCCTGAATTGGGTTCCGTAATTTGAATCTCAACATCGTTGGTAAAGACTCCATTATAATCTTTAATCCTCACTGAATAAAAGCCAGCGGCCAAGTTCGTAGAGGTAAGACCATTTGTAAAATGTGTATCGTCCCATGAACCTATAGCAGTCGTAAATACCCCATATTTACTTGAGTAGGCAGCTTCTGAAGTTGCCTTATATTTATATTGGATGTTAAAGGGAGAAGTACCGCCGCTTACAGCTGCAGTAATGTAGGCATCATCTGCATCCTTACAAATAATATCATTTGCATCCCCACTAATAGTTTTGGGAGAAGTAAGTGAGGTAATTGAAAAATTCGCAGGTTGAGTTACGACATAAGGAATAACTCTAGAACAAAGACCTCCTCCAGATGAAGTTCCTGTAATTGTTGCAGTATAGGTATCAGCACCCAAAGAAAGAATTTTTAGTGGGGTAAAAGTTAAATCGACACCATTTGAAATATTGTGGGTAGTTGATAATATAAGCTTTCCTGCATTAGGCCCAGTAAGCGGCTTGTCAATTACAGTAACTACGCCAACGAGATCTGTTCCTGCAGCAATGTTAACAATATCTCCCACATCAATTTGTGAGGTATCTGAAAGACTCAATACATTGTTATTGGGCGAGGCAGGGGCAGCATTTGTCTGTCTTGTTACTTTTATATTACGGGTATTCGGTGTTAAAGAAGGATTTACAGGGCCAGAGGCAGTGCCATTCCAAGTAACCCCCCAGGTGTAAGATTCCCCGCTGTTATCTACCACCGGAAGTAAAGTTACAGAACCATCACCTAACTCAAATCCAGTAAGGTTGATAATAGTCTCATCTACATCGAAACAATCAGTTAAAGTTTGCTGAGCGAAGGTTTTTTGACAACTGTTGGCATCGGTAACCGTTAAAGTATAAATTTCGGAGGGAACATTTCCAGAAGAGGCGGTAGCCTGTGTTAAATTGGCACTTGTACCGACAACATCCCCATTTGCTTTCACCCAACTGTAAGTATAACCGGAAGTTCCTCCTGTTACTCCCCCTCCTGAAAGTTGAATAGCTCCATCCACACCGCCTATAGAACTTGGATTATCTCTTGTGAACCCTCCAACGGCAAGGTCGGCACCAGGTCCGGTAACAGTAGTAGAGGCACCATTAGATTTTTCGATACATCCGTTATCGTCTTGTACGGCAACAAAATAAGATTGGCCGGCAGTATTAGCAGAGATTCCCGTAAAAGTTGTGCCCGATCCTGTATTAGTAAAGCTGTAAGAACCGTCTGCTGGGGCTGTTCCTGTAGTATTTACGGCAATTCCATAGGTTAAAGTCCCAGTACCTCCTGAGGCAGCAGTCATAATTACTGTACCCGTTGATTCCCCAAAACAAACGACATTAGTGCTTGAGACCGTACCAAGAGTGATGGCCGATGGGTCAGTCAAAGTTTCAGTAATATCAGTCCCTACTAAAGAGCCTCCCGCTGAATAATCATAAGTACAAACGTTGGATCCATTAGTTGCTTGCACAGAAAAATGATACGTGGGATTGGAAGCATCAGAAAGACCAGGGAAAATTCCATCAGCATCATTGTATGTGTAGCTTCCATTCGAAGTACTGACTGCATAAGAATAAGTCCCTAAACCTCCATAAGCTGTAACACTGATTTGTCCCGTCGAACCACCAATACACAAAGGATCAATCGTAGCACTAGTATTAACCACCAATGAAATTGGATCCGGTTTAGTAATAGAAAATGTAGGGCTAGTTTCCACTTCTCCAGATGCACCAGTAATTACCGCATAATAATATCCCACACCAAGGTTTCGTGCCTGAATAGAAGTGGCGCCAACGTTGCCCGAGTTAGGATTATTGATTTGATTGGGCACATCTCCACCAGCTAAGGCAACGAAGGCGGTACCATTAAATTTCCACCAGACTACTGTTTTGCCCCTTGCCGAAGATGCCCCATCGAAAGTAAGAGTAATCGTTCCATCGTTTGTGACTCCCTCATCAATGTTGTTACATGTAATGTCAGAATGGGAGCTTGAAGCAAGATCAAACTGTGCCCAGCTCACCAGAGGTAACATAAAGGCAAGGGTTAAAATTAAATACGAAAGTCGTGGTTGTCTTGATTCCATTTTCACTTAGGTAAATGATTTATAAAAACACGGGACACTTAGTTCTCCGCATGGCCAAAGGTGGCTTGCCACTGGTAATTTCGAAAAGATAATTGATAGAAAT
>CACLDR010000051.1 GCA_902605755.1 uncultured Marinoscillum sp.
GACTAAATTGAAGCCATGTTTACTTAATTTTCGAGAAGTGGCAAGTCCCATGCCACTTGATCCACCAATAATTAAAGCCCATCTATTCATATTGTATAGGTTTGATAAAGCATCTTCTGCGTATCATGTTAGTGACGTTTCCTCTAAATTCATTCCAAAGATTAATGACATTGTGATTGTCCTCAAGCATAATAGCTGAATTTACCACTCCAACCTTTTTTTTTATAAAATTAGATAAAAGTTCAAAAAATATTAATTGGCTGGCTCCTAACTTTTGATATTGAGGGTTTACACCGATAAGAAGCATATCCAAAGTATCATTCCTTCTAAAGGCCTGAAGTAAGTGAATAAAGCCAAATGGATAAAGTTTTCCTTTGGCTTTTTGAAGTGCTCTAGAGATTGAAGGCAAGGTAATTGCGCAAGCCACAACTTCATCTTTTTCATTGACGATGATGGTTATAAATTCTTTTCTAACGAATCCAAAGTAGGCATCGACGTAGTAATCAATTTGTTTATCGGTTAAAGTATAAAATCCATAAAGGTTTGTGAAAGAATTATTTAATGTTTTAAAAATACCTTTTGAATAGGTTTTTATTTGAGATTTACTTTTTATTTTCTTTGCTTTAAGTTTGAATCTGGCCTTGATTAAAGAGGCGCTTCTGACCATTCTTTTCGATAATTCTTTGGGTACTACACCACGTCCTTCTATCCAATCACAAGCTTTTGAAAATCCAAGGTCTTTAAAATGAATAGGATAATAAGGGAAATTATAAATGGTTGCCTGCGTAGCTAATTCATTAAATCCCTCAATTAAAGTACCTTCAAAGTCAAAATCAGTAAATCCCAAAGGTCCATGGATGCCAGTAACGCCAAATGGTTTGGCCCAATCAATTACAGCTTGAATTAGGGCATTAGAAACAGTTTTATCATCAATGAAATCGATCCAACCAAATCGAACCAGATTTTTATCTTCTTTTTCAGCATCTAATATAATTCCAGCAATTCTACCTACAATCACACCCTCTCTTAATGCTAATAATAATTTTACTTGACTGATTTCAAATGCTGGATTTTTTGGCGTGAGAGAACTGAGTTCAAAATCGATTAGTGGAGGAACGTAGAAGGGGCAATTTTTGTATAAATCAAAAGGAAATTTAATAAATTTTAAAAGTGTACTTTTTTGTTTTACTTCTGTTAATACTAAACTCATGTAAATTGATTTTCTTTAAAAATGATTACTCGACCTGTTTTATATAAAATTGGTTAATTGACTTATTGTCTAGTATTAAGATTTTTTATTAAGTAGATCTCCAACTTGCAGTAAAGTAAATTTTATGTTTCATTCATTATTAAGATACCCTGTCTTGGTTCTTTTTTTTGGATTGAACATAACCTATTACTCAAAGCTAATTCAATTTTCAATAATCATATTTTTTACATGCCATTTTGAGTACTTTTTAAAGAGTACAGATTTTAAATTAAAGTTAGAATGAGTCATTAATTTGCCTCTACTTAATATCTAAAGGACTTTTTTTAGACAAAAAATTAAGTTAAATAACTAAAAAAATTAGGGGAAACAGGCTAAAATAGCTAGTTATTGTTCATGCGTTTCAAGAGATAAAGGGACATCCAATTCTTTCGCGCATTGATAGATAGTATCAATTGCTAAATCTATTTGCTCCTGGGTGTGTGTCGCCATTAAAGAAAATCTGATCATAGAATTATTTCGGGAAACTGCAGGTGCTGCGATCGAATTTACAAAAATACCTCTCCTAAGCAAGAGCATGGCTAGCTCATGAGTTTTCTTATCATTTCTTATGTATAACGGGATGATTGGGGTTTCAGTATTACCAATATCAAATCCAAGACTTTTAAATTTCGAAATGGCAAATTGGGTATTGTTAAGTAGCTTCAGTCTTAGAGAATCATCAGATTCAATGATATCTAGGGAGGCCAGAGCTGCTGCGACAGCTGCTGGCGTTGGACTCGCACTGAAAATCAAGGAACGTGAGTTGTGCTTAATATATTCAACAGTAGCGGCGTCACTGGCGATAAATCCACCGATTGAGGCCAACGACTTACTAAAAGTCCCTCCAATGAGATCTACTTGATCTTCGATATCAAAATGAGAAGCAGCTCCTGCACCGTATTTTCCGATGACTCCTATGGCATGCGCACAATCAGACATGACCACTGCATTGTATTGCTTTGCAAGCTCTGTAATTCCTTGGAGATTAGCCAAATCTCCTTCCATGCTGAAAACGCCATCCACTACTATTAGTTTCATCTCAGCATCTTTAGCCTGTTCTAGTTTTTGCTCCAATGAAACCATGTCATTATGCTTAAACATGACATATGATGCCTTTGAGAGCCTAGCCCCCTCTATGATTGAAGCATGGTCGAGACGATCTAAAATTATTAGGTCATTAGGCTGGGTAATCGTAGGAATAACACCTAGATTAACCTGAAAACCGGTAGTGTATAAAAGTACGGCTTCTTTATTTAAAAACTGCGCAAGACGATGTTCTAATTCTATATGTAAATCAGTTGTTCCATTTAGAAATCGTGAGCCAGCAGCACTGCTCCCATATTTTTTAATGGCTGCTTCACTAGCAGCTTTGACCTTAGGGTGTGTTGTAAGTCCCAAATAACTATTGGATCCAAACATTAATATCTTTCTACCATTTATAATTATTTCCGTGCCTTGTTCAGATTCAATCACACGAAAAAAGGGATACAAGTTTTGATTTCGAAGAAGTTCGGGTGCTAATATTTTATTATATCGGTCGGAGAGTATTTTGGACATAATTAACTGAACAAAAGTACTATTTATGCTCCATAAAATTTTGGATCAATTAAAATATAATTTAAATATTATATTTAATCGTCTATAAGTATCTAAAATAATTACGTTTTCCTGAGATTAAAGTAATTAGGTTAAAAATTAAATTTGTATTGGGCAGGAAAGGCAAGAGTAATAGAAATAATATTAATTACAAGATAAAGATTCAAATAGGATTAAAAATCACCAAAATAATCTTTTTAAGCCAAAAAATAAAATTAATCTGTAATCAATAATAAATATATCTTAATAATAGGAAGGTATTTTATCTTATCCCAAGCCATTTTAATGAGGCTTTATTATTGATATTATTTTCAAATCTTATAGTAAAGGACTCAACAAATTCAGACATGATAATAGTTTTTTTGTGAATTTTAGAGTATTTATTTGGCAATCGTATCGATAAATGTCCTAAATAATTATAACTGTTTTGACTAATAGTTCACTCATCTTTTCCTGAAATAGTATTAGGGTATAAGTCTCTGCTGGTAATATTTTTAAACATAAGTTTAGCGGTTAGTATGCAATGACTTCAGTAGCTTCATTAGCATTGTTTTTTCAAAAATTTCCGAGAGGAACTATTTCCCAAAAAACTCGCTTTTTTTTGTCCACACAGGTAAATTGTGTTACTATTTCTTCATAATTGAAGTGATAATGGGCAAGGTTGCCGGAAAATTATGCATATCCATATAGCTATTCTATATACATTTGAATTTTTAGCCTTTGATGTGTCTAGGTGAAATAGTTAATTTAATTACAATAGAAACTTAACATTTTAATTTTTTTATTTTGGTAATTATTAATTTTACATTAATAATTACGATAATAAATTTTAGTCATATCCAGTTTAGTATGTTTCATGATGAACTAATTGATAGTTTCGGGCAGTAGTCCTAAATTCATTTAATAGATTATTGATCCAATTGGGGGATTTGTTGAGCTGGTTAGCCATAACTTGAGCTTCCTTTGATAAAATTTCAAAGATTCATTAGCATCAAGAAACTCCTTACCCTTCGACTAGCACATCTCCAATTGTTCCGGCCATTTCATAACGAACTGCCCAAATAATTTGTGAAATTTTAATGGTAAACTCTTACTTATTACATCTCCATAAATAGGATTTTAGCTGCAAGATTAAGTAACTTTTGCTTTTCAGTACCATATATGGCGTGTGGATCCTATGTTAGATTAAGATTTTTGCCGTATTCAAAAATGGGTAAACTATCAGTAATTTGTGGACCTGCTTTTAGTCTACCTACCGCGATAGAATTATCAACAGTGTCTTTAGCCATTTTTCTATAAGCGGTCCACTTACCACCAATGAATGTGATTAATCCACTTGAAGAAATCATGACATTGTGATGACACGAGATTTCTTTGCTTGATCTTATGTTACCTTTAGGTTTTACCAATGGTCGTAGTCCTGAAAAGGCACTTAAAATATCTTTTTTTACAGGCTTTTTGGTCAAATATGTACTGGCTGTTTCTAAGATGAATTCGACCTTATGTAGCTGAAAATGTGGTTCGATTATGGTCTTTTCGATCACAGTATCGGTAGTACCTACAATTACTTTATTGTGCCAAGGAACTGCAAATAAGATCCAACTTCTTTTGTTTTGGATACCATAATGGCATATTTACTAGGGAGAAATGGTGCGTCAAGGAAAATATGAGTTCCTTAACTGGGTTGTATCATTTTATCAGCATCAGGGTTATCCATTTTTATCACGCTATCAGCAAAAAAACCAGTAGCGTTAATGATTACTTTAGATTGAGTCTGATACTTTTCTTTTGTTTCTAGGTCTGGGGTAATAATGCCTTTTGACCCTATCTATTTTTTTTATTTTCTCAACTTTCATATAATTTAGGAAGGACTCCACATATCGAGTAGTGGTTTTGGCTAATCTGATTGCCATACGAGCATCATCGAATCGACCGTCAAAATAGATTATACCTCCTTTTAACTCTTTCTGATTGATGGTAGGTATATAGTTAATCATTTTGTAAACAGAAATTCTTTTTGAAGAGCCAATACCTAGATTTCCTGACGCAAAATCATATATTTTAACACCTAATGATGATATGGGCTATCCCACATACTGTAGTTCGGAATGATAAAAGCCTGATTTAAAACTGGATGGGAGCATTTTGAATCATTAAATCTCGTTCTTTAAGGGTTTCTATGATCAGGGAGATATCACCTTGTTTAAGACATCCTATCTATCATGGGTTAGTTTAATAGATCGACTGGACGTTTCCTTTGCAAAGTCATGTTGCTCTAGCAATAAGGTTTTGAAACTTGAGCTTCCGAATACACGGTAATACCCAATCCAGTGGCCCAACCACTTATGATCAAAATTTCACAATATCCTTATTGCTTTGGAGATTTTGGAGTATTGCAAAACGATTCATTCGTAAAGCCATCTCTTACTTCGTTCAATGGCTTTGCTCCAATTTTTTCGTATATTATTAATATTATTATCGAATTGAGGATTGAAAATTTTATCCGAATCCCACATTTTTTTAATTTCTTCTAAATTCTTCCAATAGCCTGTGGCTAAACCGGCAAGAAATGCTACTCCTTGGGCAGTTGTCTCATTGACTCTAGGTCTGATGATGTCAATTTTAGCCACGTTTGCTTGAATTTGTAAGAGTAAGTTATTTGCCGCTGCACCTCCATCGACTCTCAATTCTTTAATTTTAATTTTTGAATCTTTTTCCATAGTATCCAAAATATCTAAGTTTTGAAGCGCGATGGCTTCAAGTGCAGCTCTTGCAATATGTCCTTGAGAGGTACTTCGAGTAATACCTATCAAAGTTCCCGTTCCGTAAGGATCCCAATGCGGAGCGCCTAAACCTACAAAACCAGGAACGAAAATTATACCTCCAGACTCTGTAACAGTTTTAGCTAATGCTTCAATTTCACTAGCAGATTTTATGATTTTTAGATTATCTCTAAGCCACTGTATGAGAGCTCCACCTATAAATATACTACCCTCTAGTGCATAAGTAACATTTTTTCCGATTTGCCATGCTATGGTACTCAATAATTTATTTTTTGAGCTAATGATATTAGGTCCTGTGTTCATAATTAGAAAACAACCGGTTCCATATGTGCTTTTTGTCATGCCTGATTCGATGCACATTTGACCAAATAAAGCTGATTGCTGATCTCCAGCAATACCGCTGATTGGTATGGGATGGCCGAAATGATCTTTATCGACTAATCCATAATTATGGCTACTGGGTTTGACTTTAGGAAGCATTATTTTTGGGATTTTAAAAAGGGTCAATAACTCTTTATCCCATTGCATGTCATTAATATTATAAAGCATGGTACGACTCGCATTACTGACATCAGTAGCATGCACTTGACCCTGAGTTAAATTCCACAATAACCAGCAATCTACCGTACCAAATGCCAAATTTCCTGTTTCAGCTAATTCTCTAGCTCCGGCCACAGAATCTAACAGCCATTTTATTTTAGAAGCTGAAAAATATGCATCGATAAGTAAACCCGTTTTCTGTTGTATTAAGGATTCCAGGCCTTGTAATTTTAATTTTTCGCAAAACTCTGCTGTTCTCCGGTCTTGCCATACTATTGCTTTATGGATAGGTCTCCCAGTTTTTCTATCCCAAACAATAGTGGTCTCTCTTTGGTTAGTGATCCCAATCGCCTTAATATCTGAGGGTTTAATTTCATACTTTTTTAATACGTCCGTTATAGTTTTTTTTTGGGTAGTCCATATTTCCTCGGCATCATGTTCTACCCATCCTGGCTTTGGAAAAAATTGCTGAAATTCTATCTGACTTAGACCTACTATATGTCCAGATTTATCAAAAATAATTGCTCTTTCACTGGTTGTACCAGCATCTATAGATAAAATATATTCAGACATTTATGTATTCGTTGGTGAAAAATTCAAAAAAAAAGGAACTTGAAGTTAAGTAATCTTATATAATTTAATTAGTTAATTTTGTATTAATGAGTCCGTATTTAGCAGAATTTATAGGCACTACTATATTACTTTATCTAGGCAATGGTGTAAATGCCAATGTACATCTTAAAAAGACCTATGGCAATGAAAGTGGATGGCTTGTTATCTCATTAGGATGGGGATTGGCAGTGTTTATAGGTGTTGTCATTTCTGGATCTTTTAGTGGAGGACATTTGAATCCTGCGGTATCTTTGGGTTTAGCGATCGTTGGGAAATTTAACTGGTCCTTTGTACCGGGATATGTATTAGCCCAGATGTTAGGAGCGATTATGGGGGCTTCATTAGTTTTTATCCAATACAAAGATCATTTTACTGCGACAGTGAATGCTAGAACTAAATTAAATGTATTTGCCACTTCACCAGCTATTAATAATAGTTTTAACAATATTTTGTCTGAGATATTAGGTACGTTTATGTTAGTTTTTGGAGTTTTTTATCTAATGGATGGAGAAGGAATTGGTTCTTTAAACGCCTTACCAGTCGGATTGCTAGTAACCGTAATTGGATTATCTTTAGGAGGATCGACGAGTTATGCCATTAATCCTGCACGAGATTTGGGACCCCGGATTTTTCATGCACTAATTATTGATAAGCGTAGTGATTGGAAATATGCTTGGATTCCTGTTTTAGGACCTCTAATAGGAGCTGTTTTGGCTGGATTCTTATTTAAAATCTTATAAAATTTCACCAATAAAATTAAGAACTTTTTCATAGATTTAACCAATAGGTTACTTTAAAAGAGATGGCTCGTAATTTTACTGCCCCAATTTGAAAAAAACCATCTATATTATTATATGCAAAATAATTATCTGTATAGACAATGTACATATCCGAGACAGGCTTAAATCTCCACTGAAGTCTTGAATTAATATTTAAGTTTTCGATTTGATTATTGTATTGAACATATGTTGTCCAAAAGAATTTTTTAGTGAAAGTAAAGTCAAATTTTGGACCAATCAGATAGAGCTTACTGGAGTTGTATGGGTGTGGTAGTTTAATTTGATTGAATGTAAAATCGATAGAGGTAATTCCAATAG
>CACLDR010000052.1 GCA_902605755.1 uncultured Marinoscillum sp.
CTAAACAATTTTTAGACACCTTAGCGACAACCTTCGGATTTGAGCCTCCCAGAAAACGCGGTGTCGATGTCGTGCATGCCATAGCATTGATGCATAAAGAACCGGGAAAATATTTCATATCACTTGGGGGTAATTTTTTATCAGCGGCTCCAGATACGGATTATACGCAACAAGCCTTGGAGCAGACCAAACTTTCAGTGCATATTTCGACCAAACTGAATCGATCCCACCTGCACCATGGTGAGATAGGATTGATTTTGCCTTGTTTAGGTAGGACTGATACCATTATTGAGAAGTCAGGCCCTCAAACATTGACAGTTGAGAATTCCATGGGAACTGTACACACCACGCGGGGCTTTGTGAAATCACATACGGACCGTCTTTTGAGTGAACCTCATATCATTGCTCAGATTGCATCTAGAACTATAGGAAATGATATTGTTGATTGGCATGCATTAATTGATGATTATGATAGAATTCGAACCCTGATAAGTAAAGCTGTTGATGGCTTTGAATCTTTCAATGAGAAGCTCAAGAAAGACGGTATTTTCGATTTGCCCAATGGCCCACGAAATCAACAATTTACCAATGACATTGGCAAAGCTAGGTTTACCGTAAATGAACTTCCCAACTATCAGATTGACCCAGATGAATTACTCATGATGACGATTCGTAGCCATGATCAGTTTAATACCACTATCTATGGCTTAGATGATCGTTATCGAGGGATTTACGGGACCCGAAAAATAGTTCTAATGAATAAAATAGATATTAAGAAGCACGATCTTGACACAGCTCGTACGGTTACTGTTTATAATTTTTATGGAGACAAGAGAAGAGAGATTTCGGGGTTAAAAATAGTTACTTATGATATTCCAATGGGTTGTATTGCAACTTATTTTCCGGAGTGCAATGTCTTGATTCCTCTAGAATTAAAAGCACGTAAAAGTAATACTCCATCGAGCAAATCAATAAAAGTTCGTATTTCGCAATAGCTGCTTTTTTTAGGTGTTTTAATTACACCAAATTTTTGGGGAGATGGTATTTTATGTATTTTCAATAATAGTTAAAAGGTGTTTCTTGTCCTAAAATATCGTTAAGGAACTTTTCAAAATAAATTATTATTGAATGTATAGATGTAATGTTTAACTTGTAAAAAACAGATGACCATGCGTTATTCTCTTTTCTTTATTTTTTTATTATTCTTCCTTTTTCAGTCTTGGTCTCAAAACGACTTTTCCTTATTTAAGTACCGACATGTAGGCCCTATGCGAGGGGGAAGAGTGACTACCGTATCAGGTGTCATATCACAGCCTAGCGTCTTTTATATGGGAAGTACTGGCGGGGGTTTATGGAAATCTTCAGATTATGGGATTTCATGGGAAAATATTTCTGATGGCTTTTTTGAGACACCCTCTATTGGGGCGATAGCGGTTGCTAAGAAAGATCCCAATATTTTGTACGTGGGGACAGGTTCTGATGGTTTGCGTAGTAACGTTATCAAAGGGAAAGGTTTGTATAAATCTATTGATGCAGGTTTAAACTGGATTCATGTGGGTTTACAAAAAACAGGTCAGATTGGTCGTGTTTTAATTCATCCATATTATCATAATATAGTTTATGCAGCTGCTATAGGTGACCCCTTTAAATCCAATCCGGAGAGAGGTTTATTTAAGACTGAAGATGGAGGTAAAACATGGAGAAATATATTATTTATTTCTGAAACTGTTGGTATCTCCGATGTTGAATTCTTACCTGGAAATCCGCAAATAATGTTTGCCAGTGCGTGGAGAGCAGAACGGAAGCCATGGACTATTATCAGTGGAGGGACGTCTAGTGAGGGAGGCATTTATAAATCGATTGATGGTGGATCAAAATGGGAAAAAATTAGTGTGGGACTACCCAAAGGACTGATAGGGAAAATTGATCTGGAGTTATGCCCGGCAGATTCAAAACTTGTTTATGCCCTTATCGAGGCTCCAGGAGAAGAAGGAGGATTGTACAAATCAATCGATCAAGGGCAAAGCTTTGAATTAATCTCAAATGAGGTTAAGATACGTACCCGACCCTTTTATTATACCAATGTAAAAGTGGATCCTGTAAATCCTGAAAATGTATTTATCATGGCTACAGGCTATTATAAATCAACAGATGGAGGTAAACATTGGGACGAAATGCAATCGCCTCATGGTGATAATCATGATATGTGGATTAATCCCAATGATCCTAATTTATTCATTCAATCTAATGATGGTGGTGCCAATGTTACGCATAATGGAGGAAAAACTTGGAGCACTCAATTTAACCAACCGACGGCTGAGCTCTATCAAGTTGAAGTAGATGATCAATTTCCTTTTTGGCTCTATGCTGGTCAGCAGGACAATTATACAACCATTGCGGTACCCTCTATGGCACCTTATGGCCTCCAGGATGGTAACAGGGGGTGGATTATCAATACTGGTGGTTGCGAGACCGGACCTGCCGTACCTAAACCTGGGGATCACAATATTGTTTATGCCAATTGTAAAGGTAGATTCAAAGTTTTTAATAAAAGAACCGGATTAGAACGAAGCTATGATGTGGGTATGGCCAACATGTATGGACATAATCCTAAAGATTTAAAATTTCGATTTCAAAGAGTGTCTCCTATTCACATTTCTCCCCATGACGACAAGGTGATATATCATACTTCCCAATATGTACACAAAACATTGGATGAAGGTAGAACATGGGAGATAATATCGCCCGACCTCACGGCTTTTGAACCATCAAAACAAGTGATTTCTGGGTCCCCGATAACTCGAGACATTACGGGAGAAGAATTTTATAGCGCGATTTATTCGATAAGAGAATCACCCATAGATCCTGGACAGATTTGGGTCGGTTCCAATGATGGGCCCGTTCATATGACGAGAGACGGAGGTAAAAATTGGGAAAATGTGACTCCTTCAAAGCTCCTGGGTGGTGGTAGAGTTGACGCCTTAGAGCCCTCACCGCATAATCCCGCAAAAGCTTATTTTAGTGTGCTGCGATATCAGCTGGGTGATGATCAACCTTACATATATAAATCTAGTGATTATGGTAAGAATTGGGAGCTTCTTACCGATGGAACCAATGGTTTGCCCATGGATTGTCCTACCCGAGTGATTAGGGAAGATCCAAACTTACCTGATTTACTTTATGTAGGTACGGATTGTGGATTATTTATATCCTTGGATGGAGGAAAATCATGGGAGTCTTTTCAACAGAATTTGCCTATCACTCCAGTGACAGATATTAAAGTATTTAGAGATAATTTGGTGATATCTACGATGGGACGGGGGTTTTGGATTTTAGACAACTTGACTCCATTGTATGACTCTAATTTTGGACTAAAAAGAACTCAGTTATTTAAACCTAAAGATACTTATCGAATGAAACATCCGAAAACGGGAGGTGATCTGTATCCATATCCTGTTATGTTCATCGATTATTATATAGCTGATTCGTTGAACGTGCCGATTAGTCTGAAAATAGAGAATATGGCCGGTGAGATGCTTAATTTATTCGTAAGTGACAAATGGGATGCGACTGATACTATCGTAAATATGAATATGAGCAGTGAGACGTATTTATTAGATCAATCACTTGCGAAATCTTTTGGATTTCATAGATTCAAATGGGATATGCGACATTTAGGTCCTTGGGATAAACTTGATCGGCTAAGATTTAAAAATGGTCCTTTTGTCGCTTCTGGTGACTACCGTGTTAGATTAACCGTTGGAGAAAAAGTTTACACTGAGAAGTTCAAGTTACTAACTGATCCTCGTATTTTAAGTTTAGGTGTGACTGAAGAAGACATTCAACAACAAGAAAATTTGGGTCTTGAAATAGTTAAATTACTAACGGAAGTTAAAAAGTACGTTTTTGAGCTTGAGCAAGAAAAAATGTATGCCCAAGGTTGGCGTTTAGATCATATAACATCACAATTGGTCTCTTTTGTGACGGGGGAAGGGATTTATATGCAGCCTAAAATTATGGATCAAATAGAATACTTATATGCCTCGATTAATGTATCAGATCAGCTACCCAGTGCAGATGCATTTGTTAGATTTTCAGCATTGAAGGCCTTAGTTGAACTAGCTAAATCAGAGAATTCAAATTTAAAAAGCAAAATTAAAGAAGTTGAAAAACGATAGCCTATCATTTCTTTTGATTATTATTAGTTCTGAATATTAAGAGATTTTTTGCGATATGGATCGCTTTTAAATGGATAAACTATTCAAAAGGTAAGAAATATTATCATTCTTAAGCCCTCAATTCAAGTAATAATTGTATTTTTAACAAAATTTTGAGTTATTGTGTTGTTTATTTTTTTTGGAAAATAATAATTTTTGATAATTTGTTTATTATAAAATCAAAAAGTTATGAAAAAGTGTAAAATTTTATGGGCATTTATGTGTATCTCTTTTTTTTATGAGGGTTATACGCAGAGTGAACCCGAAAAGCCAGTTTTCGAGGCCATAATGTTTCAGGACGGGTCAAAAATCTACGTTCAGCGAGATTTACCAATCTATTTGTCAGTTTCCACCGCCAAAGATGGGAAAGGCATTAATTTGGAAACTACGGCAAATCCGCAAGATGCAAATCCTATGTTTTTAGATACAGAGGGAGTTAATTACTTCAGGAGTAAGTGGGCTATTGATAAGGAGAAGCAGACTTACCATGATCCAAAAAGAGAAATACTATTTCCCATTTACGCAGACGGTGTTGCCCCAAAAACAAAAATTTTTTTCAAAGGTGCTCCTGAATATATTGAAGGCCAAAATACCTATTTTGGTAAGGGTCTAAAATTCATTTTACCGGTCAAAGAATCTGTTTCTGGTTTATCAAAAACATTTTTTTCAGAGGACGGGCAATATGTTGAATTTAGTGAGGGAAAATCAAGTTTGAGTGTTGAAGGGGCACGTAAATTGTTTTTCTTTTCCGTAGACAATGTAGGTAACACTGAGTTTACTAGATCAACTTATTTTACGATTGACCTCACTCCTCCGGAGACTTTAGTAGAATTTATTGGAGTTAAGTTTGAGAACGTAGTGGGCCCTTCTACTCAATTAGCCCTTGTTGCAAAAGATAACTTAAGTGGTGTAAATGCAACCTATATGGGTTTAAACGCAGGTAAAGAGTTAATTTACGAAATGCAAATATCAATGGATTCATTAAATGAAGGGCCTTACAAAATAAATTTTTTCTCAATTGATAATGTTGAAAATAAGGAACTTCCGAAAATAGAAGAAATATATTTAGATAAGACCGCTCCGGTCTCTAACCTAAAAGTGATGGGTGATAAATTTGAAGGCAATTATATTTTTGTATCCGAAAGGACAGAGTTTAATATTGTTGCAACAGATAATAAAGCGGGTGCAAAAGAAATATATTTTTCAACTCCATCGATACAAGAAAAGATATTTGTAGACGTTTTTAAGTTGACAGGGCCGCTTGGTTTAAAGGACATTAATTTTTATGCTATTGATCGAGTGGATAATTCCGAGGAAGTGAAAAGTGAAAGTTTTTTCCTTGATAATAAAGCACCGAATACTTCTATAAGCTTTGGAGATCCATCTTTTTTCACCAGAGATACATTGTTTATCTCCGAACAGTCTAAAATCTCTCTTTTAGCAAAAGATGATGATAGTGGACCAAAAACATCATATTACATGGTTAATGATGGAGATACAACCACCTATGATGAGCCCTTTAGCCTAAGTAATGAAGGTTACAAACGAATTGAGTTTTTCTCAATCGATAATGTTAATAATACAGAGTCACCAAAAAATGGGTCCGCTTATATTGATAATGTACCACCAGAAATTTTTATAAATTTTGGTTTAGAGCAAATTGGAACTGAGGGTGGATTGGCTGTTTACCCAAACTATGTGAGGATGTTTTTGGGAGCTACCGATGATAAAACAGGGACAAAAGAGATTTTATATTCAATTAATGGTAGTGATTATAAGGCTTATTCTAGTCCGAAAACAATTGATTTGTCAGAGAGAGGAGCTTTCTCTTCTTCTAAAAAATATGATGTCAAAGTGATTGCTCGAGATATGGTCGGTAATGAAACCAATAAAACTTTATCCTTTTTAGTGAAAGGCTAAAAATTGTTAACCTTTTGTGATCCTTAGTGACATTTTCGATATTCTTATGAAAATACTGCTGCCTTACGGAAGAAAGCATTGAAATCCATACCTCTTGCTGATGCCAGAACAATTGAAAAGAGTCTTTCTTTTCACCAGCTGATCATTGGATTGAAGCAAGCTTTTGCTGACGCTTCTATTTTCACTCCTGAACGTCATCATCATGATTACTCAAACCCCTTAGAGGCGATAGATTCTACATTGTTATTGATGCCCAGCTGGATAAGTGGATCTCATTTGGGAGTAAAATTAGTTACAATTTCTCCAAATAATTATAAATATAATTTACCTTCTGTTCAAGGATTATATGTTCTTTTTGATGCTATTAAAGGGATGCCCCTGCTATTATTGGATGCTCAAGAGCTTACAGCGAGAAGGACTGCAGCAAGTTCGGCGTTAGCGTCATCTTTCTTATCCAGAGGAGACAGTGAGACCTTACTTATGATAGGAACAGGTAAATTGGCGCCTTATTTAATTGAGGCTCATGCTTCCATTCGTGCTTTTAAAAGGATTTTGATATGGGGGCGCAATAGGCAGAAAGCACAGGCCATTTGTAATAGAATAAACCAGAAAATGGATATCACGGTCAATTGTATTGAAGATTTAGAAAAAGGGATAAAACTAGCCGATGTAGTTAGTTGTGCGACACTATCGGTAACTCCGTTGATTTTGGGATCTTGGCTAAAGTCTGGTCAACATATCGACTTAGTAGGAGCTTACAAACCAGATATGCGTGAGGCAGATAATGAATTGATATTGAAATCAAAAATATTTGTGGATACCCCTATGGCATTAAAGGAGTCAGGAGATTTGAGTATACCACTCGAGGAAGGGGTTTTAGATGACAAAGATATTCATGGCAACTTATTTCAATTATGTCAAAAAATTCGAAAAGGGCGTGAAAAGAATGAAGAAATAACTGTTTTTAAATCTGTGGGTCATGCGCTGGAAGATTTAGTAGCCGCCAAAATGATATATCACGTTTATGGAGAAAATGTTAATTTTTGATAACTTAGTTATAAAATCATTTTATCGATGACTCAGTAATATTATGAAGGTACTTTGGAAAGGTATTTATCCTGCACTCACAACAAAATTTAAGAAGGACTTTACTATTGATTATGAGGCTTTTATGACTAATGTTGATTTTCAAATTAAATCAGGTGTTGATGGTATTATTTTAGGAGGAACTTTGGGTGAGGCCAGTGCTTTG
>CACLDR010000053.1 GCA_902605755.1 uncultured Marinoscillum sp.
TCATCTGCTGAAATTTCTTTGCTAGCCAAGCGAATTGTTAATGGTGATACATCTAGTGGGGTACTTTTAGCTGAAGAGTTATTGTACGCAGCATCTCTTACTCCTAGTTTAAAAGAAAAGGAAGCAATTTATATCGCTGCTTCAAAAAAAGACGGAAGCTGGGTTGCTCACAATAATTTAGCTGCAGTATATTTAAATATGGCGGCTCAAAACGGAGAAAATACGAACAAATACATACAAGATGCCTTAACTCAATTAGATATTGCCTCTGCCAAAACTGACCATGTAGAGGTACATGCTAACAAAGGAACCGCTTTAATGATGCAAGCTTCTTATAATGAATCTTTTGAAGCCCTTTCAACCGCAATTTCAGGTGCCAAAGGTGATCTTAAAGAGGTCTTGAACGCGGCTATAGGTTCTCTTCACATAAGAATGGGAGATTATGAAAATGCAAGTGCATCCCTAGAAGCGGCTGATGATAGTGATGTTACCAACTTCAATCGCGGTCTAGCTCACCTTTTAGGAGATAACTATATTGCCGCAAGCCGTGAATTCAACAAAATAAAAAGTAGTTCCTCACTTTCAGCTCATTCGGCTTATTATAATGCCGTTACCGCCGCGAGGAGTAACAATGTTAGTGGTTTGAAGTCAAATCTCAAAATGGCTGTATCTAAAAGTACCGCTTTAAAAGAGAAAGCTTTAAATGACTTAGAATTTTCAAACTATGCAGATGCAGTAGCAGAATCAATCAGGTAAATCTAAGATTAACAAAAACTCTGAACTGGATGTTTAATTTACAATTTTAATAAATATTATCATTTAAATGAGAGAAATTCAGTTCAGAGACGCTCTAAGAGAGGCTATGTGTGAGGAAATGAGAATAGATGAAAATATCTTTCTAATGGGCGAAGAGGTGGCTGATTATAATGGGGCCTATAAGGTAAGTCAAGGAATGCTTGATGAATTTGGAGTCAAGCGCATAATAGATACGCCCATCGCTGAATTAGGATTTGCAGGAGTAGGCATCGGAGCTGCGATGAATGGATTAAGGCCCATTATTGAATTTATGACATTTAATTTTTCTTTAGTTGCAATAGATCAAATCATCAATGGAGCTGCTAAAATGCTCTCGATGTCCGGAGGGCAATATAATGTTCCTATTGTTTTTAGAGGGCCTACCGGGAATGCAGGCCAATTAAGTTCTCAGCATTCACAAAATTTCGAAAATTGGTTTGCGAATACCCCTGGATTAAAGGTAGTCGTTCCCTCTAATCCGTATGATGCTAAAGGTCTTCTTAAGGCGGCCATAAGAGACAATGACCCCACGATATTTATGGAATCAGAACTAATGTATGGTGATAAGGGATTAGTTCCAGAGAAAGATTATTTTCTAGAAATTGGCAAAGCCAATATCGTAAAAGAAGGAGAAGATGTTACCCTAGTTTCTTTTGGAAAATTCATGAAAATAGCCAACGAAGCAGCAGCCGAAATGCAAAAGGAAGGTGTTAATGTCGAAGTAATTGATTTAAGATCTGTTAAACCCATTGATTATAAAACCATCATTCACTCAGTAAAGAAAACAAATCGTTTGGTTATACTTGAAGAAACATGGCCAGTTGCTTCCATCTCATCAGACATAAGCCATATAGTGCAAAGAAATGCATTTGACTATTTAGATGCACCCATTCATCGAGTCGTAAGCAAAGATTTGCCACTACCCTATGCACCTTCTTTGATCGAGGAAATATTGCCAAATGTAAAAAAAACTATATTAGCCATCAATGCGGTCATGTATAGATAAAGCCCATAATCATATCGTCACTTCTTGAAATTTGACAACAATTTGGATCCACTAAATTTATTCACATTTTTCATCATTTTGCGCATTTGATTAAACTGCTTAATCAACTGATTCACTTCTGTAACAGTCGTTCCACTTCCTTTCGATATTCTAATTTTTCGACTTCCATTCAGGAGTTCAGGATTGGATCGTTCTTTAGGAGTCATTGATTTAATAATCGCTTCTACAGGTTTCAAGCTATTATTATCAATGTCAGCATCCTTTATATCCTTACTCATTCCAGGTATCATTCCCACAATATCCTTGAGACTCCCCATCTTTTTTATCTGCTCCATTTGAATCAAAAAGTCATCAAAACCAAACTGGTTTTTTTTGATTTTTTTATTGATCCTCTGAGTCTCCTTTTCATCAAAATTTTGCTGAGCTCTTTCTACCAGGGTCAATACATCTCCCATTCCCAGAATTCTCTTGGCCATACGATCAGGATAAAAAATATCCATAGCATCCATCTTTTCACCCGAAGAAATAAATTTAATAGGCTTTTCTACTTGCCTTTTAACTGATAATGCAGCTCCTCCACGAGTATCTCCATCAAGCTTTGTAAGCACCACACCATCAAAATCAAGTTGATTATTAAACGCTTGGGCCGTACGAACCGCATCTTGACCCGTCATAGCATCAACTACAAATAAAGTCTCAGCTGGTTTTAATTCTTTTTTAAGTCCTGAAATTTCAGTCATCATTTGTTTATCAACAGCCAAACGACCTGCAGTATCAATGATCACAGATTTTTTGCCATGGGTCTTAGCATATTTTATTGCATTCTTAGCAATAGATAAAACACTTTTATTTTCTTTTTCAGCAAAAACTTCCACGTCTATTTGCTCACCAAGTATTTTAAGTTGATTTATTGCTGCTGGTCGATAAACATCACAAGCAACCAATAAGACTGAATGACCTTTCTTTTTAATATATTGAGCCAGTTTTCCGGAAAATGTAGTTTTACCCGAACCTTGAAGACCTGAGATAAGTATAATATTGGGATTACCACTTAAATTGAGGGGAACACTCTCTTTACCCATCAATACAGTGAGCTCATCAGCTACTATTTTAGTTAATAATTGGCCAGGAGAAACAGAAATTAAAACATTCTGTCCCATCGCCTTTAGTCTAATTGAATCTGTAACGTCTTTAGCTACTTTATAATTAACATCTGCGTCGATCAACGCTCGTCGGATATCTTTAACTGTGGCAGCGACGTTCAATTCGGTAATCCTACCTTGGCCTTTTACATTCTTAAATGCGCGATCAAGTTTGACACTCAGATTATCAAACATATTCAATGATTTATTTTATTTAAAAACGTGAAAATAATAATTTGGAAGATATTAAGACAAATTTTGTAAATATTTGGCACATTTAAAATTCCCTAAAGAAAAATATCATTTTATTAAGTAAAAATAAAAAATTAGGACTCCAAAATTGGGCTCAAGACCGCTGGAGAATATTTAATAGATTTTAACGTCTTGTTATCCCCCTTTCTAAAGACCAGATACTTACCTGACACTTCTCTATAATAACAATCAGTGTTTTTCTTTTCCTTGTAATGCGCAACTGTAATCTGTGCCTCTTTTTCACTTTCACAGGCCTTACTCATATTGGATCTTTGCACTTCGTTGAAAAGTGCTGGAAATTTTTCACCCAATCCAAACTCGAGAATAGCACCTGAGAGTACATATTGGATATCACATAATGCATCTGCTATCTCTACAATATCATTTTCTTGAATGGCCTCTTTAAGTTCTTGTAATTCTTCATCAATTAAAGACACCCTTAGATCACATCTCTGCTTTGAAGGAATTTGGGGCTCATTTAAAATTGGATGCTGAAAAGTATGATGAAATCTGGCTACCTGATTGAGTGAGTCGATTTTGTCCATTTAATTCTTATTTGATTTTTCATATTCATTTTTAATTGCCAAATATAAGAAAAAGACAAATCCTCCTACTACAAATGTGAGAATCAAAATCATACTGATTAATGCTTGACTACTCATATATTTTACAAATTCACGAAAAATCAGATACCAAGAAAGTTAAATATAACAATATAACGAAAAACATTAACCCTTTTTTTTTAATTTCATTTCCTCACAATGGATGCGTCTCCTCATTAAATCAGGGGGTTATGAGTAATTATGAATTCGGGTGGGACCACCCATAAACTTTCTAAGCCCTTGAATATAGTTTTTTTTTAAAGATTTACTTTTTGAACAAAAATTATGTTTGCAAAGTGTGATTTATAATTTTTATTTCCTTGTTAACAAGTTGAATTACCTTGAAGAAGAGACATCTCAACTATTAGGATAAATGAATTCATTTCAAATGATAAATCGTTGCATCAATTTCATCGAAGTCCATTTAGGGGACCAAAAAATTAGTCTTTGGACAAAATTATAGGAGACTTTTTGGAAAAGTGGTTTTGAAATATTTAAAATCATTACAGTTTAAAATAAATAAGTATCTAAAGAATTCAAAGACCCTAAAAGATTTTAACTCTTATATCAGAAGAATCATTTTTAATTCAACAAAGTAGAATGAAGAAAAACATAAAAAAATTTTGGAGATAAAATCTCATTATAATGCCCAAAGTATATGGTAAAATTGAAACTAGTTTATTTAAAAAAACAGTTTTTTTTCCATACATCATTTCACTTTAATCAATTTGGTTTTTTATAAATAGTTCTTTTCGTGCTTGAACCATCTTTAAAAAATAGTTTTCTTGAATTTTAGGATAGTTCAAAACTTTCGAGCTAGATTGGTTCGATTGTCGAACCACCTTATATACTTACAATAATAATTAATTAGCATTTGTACATCCCTAGTTTAAAGATAGGTTGGACCACACTAACCCCTTTTTCAGGGAGGTTTAGCACCAAAAAGTCATTTGATTATCGGGTAGATTCCGCATTGATTAATGACAGATACTTGGTCTTTATTTATCCATTAATAATGAATTAAACAAAATTTTGGTGCGAGTCCAATCACTACTAATAAACCTATATTTTCTTAAAAGTTAAACAACTGATTTATCTCATTTTTGAGGGCTATTCAAACCAGGAGGCAGACTTATAAGAAAAGGATGAATAATGGCATATTAAAGCACAATAAGTGAAGAAAATGAAAAGTTATAATTGTAACTATTTAACATAAAAAACTTTTTAGCAATCTTTTACCCATTCTTTAAAAAATAAAAAAATTAGGCTATGATTACAGTTAAGGTTACCATCTTATTATGTGAATTTGCGATACAAAAAATTATTGGTCAATAATCCTATGACCATTACGCCTACCCATTGAGTAATAATAGATGCATTACTGTACACGTCAATAATATTCCACTGTCCAGAAGCATCAAACCAAGGATAGTCACTGTAACCTCTGGACATCCACCAATAAATCAAGAAAGTAGCTAAAGGAATATTTAGTATCATACATGTTTTGAAATAGGTAGAAGAAACTTTAAAATCAGAATCTAAATCTATGAAATTCTTTTTGAATTCTGAAAATCCATATTTTGCCACCGCATATAAAATAAATAATCCTGAAACAATTAAACCCACACCCCAAACCCAATCTTGGTTTGTGAAAAAATCTAAACTGTATGCTGAGGGAAATCCAAAGATTATGAAGAAAAAAATCACATTTTTAGTCGATTTAATTCGTGAAAATCCTAAATCACTTAAGTTTTTGATAAGCAGTTCAATCATAGCCAATAAAGAACTCAAAGCGGCAAAGAAAAGTGCCAGAAAGAACACACTTGAAAGTAACCCACCACCTGTAATATTTGAAAACAAAATAGGTATTACAGTAAAAGTCAAGGCCTGATTTCCGCTCTGAAGATAATTTATTGCAGCCGCTTCTGATTGAGACATAGCAAAAACAGCAGGTAAAATCGCCATTCCAGCCATTAATGAGGCTAAATTATTTCCAAAAGCACCTATAAATGTATTAAGTGTCACATCTTCTTTGTTGCTTGAATAAGATGATATAGTCATGATCAAACCCCATCCAGCACCGGTTGACCAGGCCGACTGTGTCAGTGCTTCAATCCAAATGATTGGATTAGAAAAATGATCAAAATTAACAGCAAACATGTGTTCTAAGCCCATAAATCCCTTTTCCATATTCAAAGAAATAATTGCCACAATGATCAAAAGAACAAAAAGTGAAGGTATCAAAATTTTATTGGCACGTTCCAATCCTTTTTGCAAACCACTTGCAAGTAATAAAGAACCTAATACAACTATAGCGACATATAGTAGAATGATGATCCAATTTCCATTGGATACCGAATTCCAGAACTGATGAAGATAATCTGGATTTTCAATCAATCGGGATTTTAGAGATTCATTATCAAATATATTTAAAAATGAAAAACAAAAATATCTTAAGGACCATGCCGTAACCACAGAATAATAAAAAGCGATACCGAGCGTACAAGCGGTAATAAAAAAGCCCATGAAGGTAAAAGGTTTTCCCGCAAACATGGCAAAAGATCCAATAACACCTTTTTTATATTTCTTACCAATTGAAAATTCTGCCAAGAGCAGAGGAATTGACCAAATAAGTAAGAACAAAATCCAAAGTAGTAGGAAAGCGCCACCGTATTGACCCGCAAGCCGTGGAAATCTCCAAAGATTTCCTGCTCCGATAGCCATACCTAATGAAGCCAAAATAATACCCCATCGATTACTGAATTGCTCTACTTGCTTCACTCCGATATT
>CACLDR010000054.1 GCA_902605755.1 uncultured Marinoscillum sp.
TAGATTTAAAATTACAAAAATATATGCCCTACCTCACATTTGGATAAATTAAAGAGTTTGAATTTACATCGGATATGTATTTCTTTGCAAAGATTTTAAATTAAACATTAAAAAAATGTCAGAAATTACTCAAAAAGTAACAGCTATCATTATAGATAAATTAGGTGTTGAAGAGCCTGAAGTAACCTCTGAGGCTAGTTTCACAAATGATTTGGGAGCCGACTCCCTTGATACTGTAGAATTAATTATGGAATTTGAAAAAGAATTTAATATTTCCATCCCTGATGACCAAGCCGAAAATATCGGTACGGTAGGCCAGGCAATTACCTATTTGGAAGAAAACATTAAATAAGTTTACTCAATAGCAGATGGAATTAAAACGTGTAGTAGTAACAGGGGTTGGCGCCTTAACACCTATTGGCAACAATAAAAAAGAATATTGGTCAAACTTAAAGAAAGGTATAAGCGGCGCTGGTCCCATCACGCGTTTTGATCCAGAAAAATTCAAAACAAAGTTTGCTTGTGAAATAAAGAACTTCAACATCCTTGACCATTTAAACCGAAAAGAGATCAGAAGGATGGACCCTAATACCCAGTTTGGAATGATCGCAGGTGAAGAAGCTATAAAAGATTGTGGGATCAATTTAGAAACTACAAGCAAAGATTCGGTAGGTGTTATTTGGGGATCCGGAATCGGAGGATTGAAAACATTTCAAAGTGAAGCTGTTGCCTTTGGGAAAGGAGATGGTACTCCTCGGTTCAATCCTTTTTTCATACCTAAAATGATCATTGACATTACCCCCGGACTACTATCCATAAAATATGGATTTAGAGGTCCCAATTATGCCACTGTATCTGCTTGTGCCTCATCTAATCATGCAATTTACGACGGCTTTACCTATTTACGTTTAGGTAAGTCCAAAATGATCCTAACCGGGGGATCAGAAGCAGGAGTACAGATTGCATCGATGGGTGGTTTTAATGCTATGAAAGCCCTTTCGGAGCGCAATGATGATCCATTAACAGCTTCAAGGCCCTACGACAAAGACCGAGATGGCTTTGTTTTAGGTGAAGGAGCTGGTGCCCTGATGCTCGAAGAATTGGAACATGCAAAAGCAAGAGGAGCTAAAATATATGCTGAGATTTTAGGTGGTGGTATGTCGGCAGATGCTTATCATATTACTGCACCCCACCCTGAAGGAACAGGGATTACCAAAGTAATGCAATATGCCTTGGATGAAGCTGGATTGGAGAGAACCGAAATAGATTATATAAATACTCATGGTACTTCTACTCCCGCAGGAGATTCCGGCGAAATTAAAGCTATTCAACGGGTTTTCGGCGACCATGCCTATAACTTAAACATCAGCTCAACTAAGTCTATGACCGGACATCTTTTGGGAGCAGCAGGGGCCATTGAAGCTATCGCTTGTTTAATGACTATTGAGGAAGAAATTATACCACCCACGATCAATCATTTTACAGACGATCCTGAAATTGATTGTAAGCTTAATTTGACCTTTGAAAAGGCTCAGAAAAGAAAGGTAGATATTGTGATGAGCAATACTTTTGGATTTGGTGGTCATAACACATCACTTATTTTGGGTAAATATAAAAATTAGTGCTGTTTCAAAATATCTCGAGATTACTTAAAGCATATTTTTCAAAAGAAGACCGCCTATTTATAAACGCCGTCCAATCCATCACCAGCCAGCGTATTTACAACGTTTACATCTACAAACTTGCAGTTAACCACAGCAGTGCTTCAGAAGTTAATAGCTACGGAATTAAAGAATCAAATGAACGATTGGAATATCTCGGAGATGCGGTACTGGGCATGATCGTCGCTGACTATCTTTTCACCCAATACCCATTTAAAGAAGAAGGATTTTTGACAGAAATAAGGTCAAAAATTGTAAATAGAGAATCTCTCAACCTAATCTCTAGAAAAATAGGGCTAAACCAACTCATTAACTATCACAAAAGTAATTACACCGTAGTTCCGAAATCAATGTTTGGGGACTCTTTAGAAGCATTAATTGGAGCTGTTTACAGGGATAAGGGATTTTATAAGTGTCGAAAATTCATCATTGAAAAAATCATCCTTCCCCATTATGACTTAGATGAATTGATAAACACCACCACCAACCATAAAAGTAAGCTGATAGAATGGGCACAGAAAGAAAACAAAAAAATAGCATTCAAAGTACTAGATACAAAAGAATCAATTAAGAAGAAACAATTTACCACACAAGTCGTAATTGATGAGCAATTTTATGAAATTGGCTATGGGTTAAGTAAAAAGAAGGCAGCACAAGATGCTGCAAGAAGAACTTTAGAAATACTGGAAGTGCAAATCAATGAGTAGAATTTTGCGTATTGGAGGTGCCTGTCTCAACCAAATTCCAATGGATTGGGACCATAATTTGGAAAACATTAAAAATGCGTTTCAAGAGGCTCAAAAAAATAATATTGCGTTGTTATGTCTGCCTGAACTTTGTATAACAGGCTATGGCTGTGAGGATATGTTTTTAAGTACCTGGCTTTGTGAGACCGCACAAACCAAATTGATTGAACTTCTCCCTCTTACTACTGGATTAACTACCTGTCTTGGTTTGCCTGTCCGATTTAATAGCCAGGTATATAACTGTATTGCTATAATAAAAAATAAGAAAATTTTAGGTATCTATGCTAAACATAATTTAGCAAATGACGGCATTCACTATGAAAAAAGATGGTTTTCCTCATGGCCCTATCATAAAATAGAAAATTTAAATATAGCCCAACAGACTACTCAAATCGGCGCCATTTCCTTAGAAATTAATAATTTAAAAATTGGATTTGAAATTTGTGAAGATGCCTGGCAAAAAGATCGTCCCGCCAATAATTTTGCAACTCAAGGGATTGATCTAATACTCAATCCAAGCGCCAGCCATTTTGCTTTCGAAAAAGAAAAATATCGACAGCAACTTGTAATCGATAGTTCGAAAAAATTCAGTTGTACCTACCTTTATACTAACCTTTTGGGTAACGAAGCAGGCAGAATGATATATGATGGAGATATTTTAATTGCTCAAAAAGGGAGATTGATAGGCCATAATACTAGATTTTCCTTCAAACCCTTTAATATACTATATTGTGACGTGAACTTTGATTTGCAAACCTCCTCTACAAATATTTTGGAAGATTTCGAGGGTAAACTGGAAGAAATGAGTCAAGTATTGCCACTCGCACTTTTTGATTATTTAATAAAAAGTAAGAGTAAAGGATTTGTTCTCTCATTGAGTGGAGGTGCCGATTCTGGCACAATTGCGATCATGGTACGAAGGATGGTCGACTTAGCAATTAAAGAATTAGGAATCGCAAATCTAAAAGAAAAATTGGGTCTCCCAACCAACATATTAAATGCTAAGGACATAATGGCTTCAATAATGATTACTGCTTATCAAGGTACCCAAAACTCCTCCGTTGAAACCGCATCCGCTGCAAGAAAATTAGCTGAATTTATTGGTTCAACTCATTATGAGTGGGATATTGATATTCAGGTAAAAGGATATTGTGATACCATTGAAAATGCAATTGGAAGGAAATTAACTTGGGACCAAGATGACATTACCCTTCAAAATATTCAAGCGCGAAGTAGATCTCCAATTATTTGGATGCTCGCCAACATCAATCATTCACTTTTACTTAGTACTTCAAATAGAAGCGAAGGTGATGTTGGATATACCACCATGGATGGTGATACTAGCGGAAGTATTTCGCCCATTGCAGCCATAGATAAATATTTTATTTTGGAATGGCTAAAATATGCCGAAAAGACCTTCAACTATGCAGCGCTAAACCAAGTCAATAAACTTGTTCCGACAGCAGAATTGAGGCCTATAGATAAAAAACAAAATGATGAGACAGAGCTTATGCCCTATCAAGTTTTGGTTGAAATTGAGCAATGGGCTATTCAACACAAATATCCGCCCTTGGAAATATATAAAACTATGAAGTCTAAATACGGATCAGATATCAAAATTTGGATCAGGAAATTTTTTAGACTTTGGACAGTTAATCAATGGAAAAGAGAACGGATTGCTCCGAGCTTTCACTTGGATGCCTTTAATATAGATCCACGGACTTGGTGTCGCTTTCCCATCTTATCAAGTGGGTTCAAAGAAGAATTAGATGCCCTAGATGAGATGTAAATCATGGAACAGGATCGTGTCCACGCCGTCCCCAAGGATGACAAGCAGAAAACCTGCGCACTGCCAAAAAAAAACCTTTTACAGCTCCAAATTTTATAATCGCCTCTTTCGCATAGTCAGAACACGTCGGTGTGAACCTACAAGAGGCTGGTAAAAATGGTGAAATACTGAGTTGATATATATGAATAGGTAACGTCAAAATTTTACGAAAAAATATTTTCATAACACAATAGTAGATAATTGATTTGGTCTAACCAATATTTTTAGTTCTGTTTGCGTTCTCAAATGAGTATGTACTTCGCTAAAATTTATCGGCTTGAAAAAAAAACTCTATTTGTTTATTTCTATTTTAGTCATTCTGATTCCAATTTTGATAGCTCAAGATAGATCTGCGCTTCCTGAAAGTGATCAACAAATAAGAGTCAACGAAATTTATATTTTAGGAAATAAAAAAACCAAAGAAAAAGTAATCTTAAGAGAAATGAGTTTAAAAAAAGGAACTTATAGCTCACGCGATGAAATAGAAAAAAGTATAAAAAGTGATAAAATAAACATAATAAATACCAATTTATTCAATACAGTCTCTATTGATGTTTTAGAAGATCCTGAAAAATTATCAATTGATATTTTTGTTAAAGTTGATGAAAGATGGTATTTCTGGCCTGCACCGTTGATAGATATAGCTGATAGAAATTTGATGGATTGGCTAATAAATAGAGAAGGTGATGTAAATCGTTTCAATTATGGATTAAGACTCACTCAGTATAACCTTGGAGGTCAAAATCAAACATTAAAATTTATAGGAAAAGTCGGATTTGAAAAAAATTTGCTTATAGATTACATGATACCTTTTATTGACAAAAATCAAAAACATGGATTAAGATTTATTTATTCATACAGCGAAAGTGAGAATGCAGCCTATATAACCAAAGATCATGTGCCAGATTTTTTTGAATCAAATATCATTAATAAAAAAGTATATTTTACCTCTAGCAGTTATACTTATCGCCCATCCTTTTACAATTTTCATAAAATCAGTTTGAGTTATCTACAAAGTGAGGTATCTGATACGATTGTAAACTTAAATCCTAATTATCATTTCAATCAAGAAAAAAAACAAAGCTATCTAGGATTAAGTTATAATTTTATCAGTGATCATCGAAACAATAAACGTTTTGCTACCTCAGGAACATTTATAGAAGCCTCTCTTGAAAATTTTGGAATTGGACTCAGAAATCAATTTAATCTTTCTAATATCAACCTAAAATTTAATAAATATACTCCACTAGGTAACGACTTTTTTTTAGCTAATGGTGTAGTAGGACTTCATACATTTCCTGCTCAACAACCATATTTCAACTATCAAGGGCTTGGTTATAATGAAGTACTCGCTCGGGGTTTTGAATTGGAATTGATCGAAGGTTCAAAATTTTTACTTCAAAAAAATACATTGAGAAGAAAAATATTTGACCGTTCTAAAGACATCGGAAACCTGATGCCCATAACTCAATTTGCTCAATTCAGAATAGCAGCTTACTTAAAACTCTTTGCAGACTTTGCTTGGGTTGATAATTATCCTAACTATAAAATCAGCAGTAGGCTAACCAATCAGTTAATCTATAGTTTCGGAGTAGGTTTGGATCTCTTAGCAATGTATGACATGGTCCTTCGTCTCGAATATTCTTACAATTCTGAAAATGAGCTCAATTTTGCCCTTAACATAAAAGCCGACCTTTAATCAAACTGCTTCCATTTTTTCTTTTTACCCCTCCAATTGTATTTATACCAAAGTCCTATTTGTTTTCCATGATCGAATGCCCCTACAAATTGAATTTGACCTAAATCATCATAATATTGCCACATTCCTGACTCTAAGCCCAAAACCAAAGAGCCCTCTTGCCATAAACCTCCGTGTTCATAAAAAAATTGCCAATGACCGATGGGAGTTCCCTGATTATAATTTCCACTTCTTTTTAAATGCCCATTGGGATAATAAAATTTCCATTTTCCAGAATACAAATTATTAAGATACTTTCCTTTTTTTTCTAACGCTCCTGATAGGTAATAGTAAAAAGCTGAATCTTGTAAAAAGCCCTGGTTCCAAATTTCGAGGGCTTGCAGAGATCCATTGGGATAATAATAAAACTGTTCTCCATCTAACCTACCCTCGTTGTAAACAAGTTGTGCGCTTAGCGTGCCTCCCAAATAATAGAAATTCCAAACGCCTTCTCTTTGATCATTTGCTATCCAACCTATAGATTTCATACTGCCAGAATTCCTATAATAGCTAGTATCCTGAGCCAAAAGTGATGATGTAAATAACCACATTAACATCAATATTATTGACCTTAAAATCACAGTCAGCTGAAAATAATCACT
>CACLDR010000055.1 GCA_902605755.1 uncultured Marinoscillum sp.
TTCTGAATAATTATTAAGTTTGAGTTAGCCCTTATTTCCTTGTATTTATATTGTAAAAAATTCTTTATTTACATCAAATCAGTCTTAAGTATTGACTTTATAATTACAAATGACAACTGATATCAATCTCAGCAAAATAGGTCTCAATAGTCTGATCCTTTTACGTATCCTCATGGGGTAGCATTTTTATATGAGGGTGTTTTAAAACTGTACAATCCAGCATGGACCTCCAAAGCTAATTTGTCGAGCGCTGAACTATTAAATCCTCTATTTCAACGGCTTGCAAGTAATGAGATAATTCAATTAGTGGACAATCTACATATTTTCAGCCTAATCATGGTGGGCTTTTCATTGTTGTTAGGTTATTTCGAAAGGGTTGGTATTGTTTTAGGGATTTACTTGCTCATCATGTACTATCTAGCACATCCAGCATTACCCGGTTCTTCTCAAGTTAGCACTGAAGGCTCTTATTGGATCATTAATAAAAATCTCATTGAAGCAGCTGCACTTTACGTCCTCTATAACATACCAACGAGTAATTATTTTGGACTTAATTTATTAATAAAGAAAATAGTTTACATACCAAATAACCTTGTCAGAAGATAAAAGAAATAATTGGTCAAGAAGGGACTTACTGAAAGGTGCAGGCATGCCTGTTGTAAGAAGTGTGTGGTGGGCGGGTGCCAAGAAGGGGGTAAGTACTACCCAGGCAAGAGATTCTATCTTAAAAACATTAAACATTAATGCCTCACAACCACGCCCTTCAGGACCTATGGGTAGAGATCCCATTCAAATTGGAATAATTGGTTTTGGCATTAAAGACCCTCAGTTATGTAGATCACCAGGTTTTGCTCAAAAAAGTTGACTAGCAAGCATTGCTTAGGCCTCAAAAAAGAATCCAAAAGATAATAGCTTATCTTCCTTCTTAGAACAAGAACATCTTAATGTTCAAATCAAGGCTATCTGTGATCTTTTCGATTTCCATACTCAAAATGCGATAGACTCTCACAGTAAAGCCAAAATAAAAGTTAAAAGATTCACATCACATCAAGAACTGGTGGAAAGTGATGTGGTTGAAGCCGTTATCATTGCTACCCCTGATCACTGGCGTGCACCTATTGCTATCGCTGCTCTTCTAGCAGGTAAGCACGTGTACATAAAAAAGCCAATGGGATTAACCAAATATCTGATCAGATGTCAATATCTAGTTGTACTGAAGTCTTACTAATTCATATAGATTTAGCAAAGACTCCTATCATTAAAAAAATCCTGAAAAAATTATAATTAATCCCCTGCAATTATTAATAAATTAAGAGTAATACCAGCAATATTAAAATGAATTTCCCCAAAAACATCGATCAATAATATGCCATAAACATTGAAAGAAGCTCAAAAAGGAATCTTTTTGTTTCGAATATCGTGTGCTCTTTCGTCAATACTACATATATAGGCGCAGTCCCTAAAGGGTTCATAACTGAAATCAATGCTCCACAAATGACAAAAAACAGATTCATATTTACAATCAATTATTTTCAAGCAAAGCTAAGGTTAAATTAAGTATCAACTATCATCCCATTTCTACTTTTGATTGAACATTCATAACATATAATTTAAATTTTCCAGAGTTGACAACAATATATTATGACTACTGGACAACCTTACTTTATTGAATAATCTGTTTTAAATCTTGTCTATATTGAGAGGGTGTTTTACCAGTAAATATCTTAAATTGCTTATTGAAATGAGAGAAATTACCAAATCCACTTTCATAACATATTTCAATAATATTAATTTTTTTTTCTGCTAATAACTTGGATGCATGAACCAGTCTGTATTCGTTGAGAAATTGAATAAAGGTTTTACTAGTTAATTTCTTAAAATAACGACAAAAAGAAGGTTCAGTCATACTTACTAAATCTGCAATATCGGTCAAAGTAATCACCTCTTGAAAATGCTTACGCACATGATTAAAAACCATATTAATTCGATCATTGTCTTGCCCCTTTACTTCGAACGAAAAACCATCAGCATTTAAAATAACGTATTCATCGGACAACGCTAAAACATTTAGTATTTCCAATAATCGTGTAACTTGTTTAAAATGATTTAACTCATAAAGCCGTTCTAATTTAATACCCACATTCAATTTAGTTTTTCCCGTGAAAGCTAAACCTTTTCTAGACAACTCAAACATTTTTTTGATAGGTGCCATTTCAGCTACATTAAAGAAACCAGAACCTAAAAAATCTGCCGACCAGTGGACGACAGTTTCACAACTATGCCCGCTTAACCTATTAGTGAATCCCTGATGAGGGAGATCAGGACCAATCAAAACAAGTTCACCCTCCTGGAAATAGGATAAATGACTTCCCACATGCCGTTTTCCACTTCCTCCACGTACATACACTAACTCCAATTCAGGATGGTAGTGCCAATAGGGACGAGTATCTCGGGGTGCATGTGAAAATTTTCTTATTAAAATAGATCCCCCATGTGGGGTACTGATCTTTTCAAATGTAGGATTCGTATAAATCATATAACCTCATTAACACAAGACATTTGATTAAATGCTAAATTAACCAAAATATATTTATTATTAACATAATAATAATAATTATTAATAATATTTGTTAAAATAAAACATAAATAAGAAAATTATGATGCGTTATATGCTTTATCAACCCAATAATTTTGTTATAATATTTATTCATAAAATGATTTTAACAATGAAAAACCTAAAGACACAATTATCCATTTTGTACTTGCTTTTATTAGTCAATTTGACAAAAGCTGACCTCTTTATTGATTTAGAAATTATCTCTTCAAATAATCATTCGTTCATTATTCAGCTATCAGATATCAAATATGATACAGAATGCCTATTATTAAATCAGAGAGGAGAAATACTATACAAAGAAAACATCGCGAGCACCGATGTGTTCCAACGCTCTATAGACTTAGCGAAATTACCCGACGGGACTTATAATATACGAATAGAGGACGACTATAAAATCGTAACAACAGCCTTGACCAAACGCAAGGGAAAAGTAATTTCGTTGAATGAAAACAAAAATATTGCATTCAAACCTCAGATAATGTTGAAGGATACCCAACTTAATGTTAGTTTACTTGCATTGAACGATGAAAAGCTAGCAATTTCAATAATTGATGAAGAGCAGAATGTAATCTCAGAAAAAAAATTGTCCGGAAGTATTAATTTAGGCCAATCCTTTGATCTTTCTCAACTTAATTCAGGCTATTACACCGTCCAACTATCTGCAAACGGTAAAATTTACAATAAGATCATATCATTAAAATAATTTCTTCTTGTTTATTTATGTTTAAAGGGTAGTTTAATTCTACCCCTTTTTTATGTCTTTAATTTAATTAGTTCGATAACCATTAAAATCTAAATTAATTAAGTTGCCAATTATCATTTTTTTATCTTTTATCGGCAAAGCAGTCTTAGATTTAATGATAAATTTTTAAATAGTCCTAATAAGTGATCAACACCCTTTTTTTTGGTTATTCTGGGTAATGTTCAAGATGGGAGTTCTCCTCATATTGGATGAACTAAATCTTGTTATGCCACACCTTGGGAAAATCCAGATCCTGAAAGAAAAGTGAACTGCTTAGAATTGATTGATCCTATCAATGAGCAAAGCTTCCTTTTTCAAGCTACACCAGATTTTGCAGAGCAGCTAAAAGTATTGCGCATATTGACTCCTTTCCAAAATGGAGATTTTCAATGGAATATTTTTAACTCACGCCCATATAGGACATTACACGGGACTGATGTACTTAGGTAAAGAAGCTTTTAACAGTCCCTGAATAACAGTATTTGCTATGTCTAAAATGCAGCCTTTTTTAGAAAAAAATGACCTTGGAATCAATTTAGATATGAAAAACACATTGAAATTCAACCTTAAAAAGTAAATAAGACTTATTATCATATAATTCCCTAATAAAAGTCAAATCTTTTTTGATCCCTCATCTCGATGAATATTCAGAAACGATAGGTTATCAAATCGAAGGCTCAAATAAAACAGGCTGTTCATTCCTGATATTAATAAATGGCATGAGTAAAAAGAAGATATCATGGAAAAATAACACTTGTTAATTGTACTTTCATTGATGGTATCTTATTAGAAAGTAATGAAATCAATCATTGAAATATTTCAGAAATTCCTCATCCCTTTATTGATGAAATAATGGATTTATTTTCCTCAACGCCCTCTAAAGAAAGAAATAAAATTCACTTCATCCATCTAAATCATATAAATGCCAGGCTAAATAAACATTTTAGAAAGTCACAAAAAATTAGGAAAAAAGGATTTCATGTGGCTGAGTAATTAAATGTATTTCCATTAATAAGATTAATCAAGAACATTATGAATATTAGTCAAAATTGACAGATCTATTTTTTAATACTTAGGATTTTTATACTAATTTAGCATTAAAATTAGTAGTTGAATAAATTTACTAAGTTTAAGGCTGCACCAAAGTTCAACAGATATGTCAAAAAAAATATACAGTGTTATTTGCGGTACAGGAAAATACATTCCAACAAATATCATATCCAATGAAGTCTTCTTAAACAATCATTTCACAGATAATTCCGGGAAGACATTTTCTCAGTCTAACATTGAAATTATCGAAAAGTTTGAGCAAATTACCACCATCAATCAAAGACGATTTGCAGACGATAACTTAACTACGTCTGATTTAGGTTGGTTGGCCGCTGAGGATGCATTAAACTCATCCGGGATTGAGCGTGAGTCTCTTGATTATATTATTTTTGCTCAGAATTTTGGTGAACTGAGACATGGTAATACAGGAGTAGATATTCTGCCAAGTCTAGCGGCTCGTGTTAAGAAAAAATTAAATATTGTAAATCCAAATACTGTCGCATATGACCTCCTTTTTGGATGTCCCGGTTGGCTCCAAGCGATGATTCAAGCAGATTATTACATCAAATCAGGAGAGGCCCATAATGTTTTAGTGATTGGAGCAGATATACTTTCGCGAATTTCAGACCCTCATGATAGAGACAGCATGATCTATGCTGATGGAGCAGGAGCTACCTTATTGACTTCACAAACAAGTAATACACCAACTGGTATTTTAACTCACAAAACACGATCAGATACTTTAGAGTATTCAGAAATGCTTTTTATGGGAGATTCTTATTTACCAGAAAATGGAACCAAAAAAGGCATTTATTTGAAAATGCATGGTCGTAAACTATATCAATATGCCTTAAAACATGTGCCTGGAGCCATTCAAGATTGCCTAAATAAAAGTGGTGTCCTTCTAAGTGATATTAAAAAAGTACTCATTCATCAGGCCAATGGAAAAATGGATGATGCCATTCTCAATAGATTATATAAACTTGAGGGTGACCTATCTGTCCCTTTTGATGTAATGCCAATGACTATTTCTTGGCTTGGCAACTCATCAGTCGCTACAATTCCAACTCTACTCGATCTCATTTTAAAAAACGAATTAGACGGTCATAAGATCAAAAAAGGTGATAAAATCATATTTGCCTCTGTAGGTGCTGGTATGAACATAAATGCAATGATTTATCAAGTTTGAATAAATGAATTTCAATATTAGTCCCCGCTCAGGTCAATTTACCCTTACCTATCAATTCTTCAATCGAGCATATAGATAGGTGTAATCATTGAAAGTTTAATTATTACTAAATTACTGTCCCCTAATAAAAATATCCCTTACGAAAAGGGATTTCATATAAATAGCTAAAGTTAAATATTTTGACCCTTTGGTTCCATTGCATAAACATAGACTATTCTAGATTAATCTAGTTTGATATTTAATCACTGCGATCGATAAATAGAGAATCATATATTCCCATTTTGAGGAAACACTTTTAATTCTATCGATAAATAAAATCTATTCTGAGACATTTGATAACACTCAGTCAACTTAATACTGACTGAAGCCATTACAAATACTTATCATAGCTTAAAGTGAGTGTTTTTTTCGTTAAAAGAAAACAAATTAATTTAACTATTAAGTCATTCTAACCAACCATTATCGCGGTATACATCAATGAATTTTTGATCTAATACCTCGGAGTCTTGATATTTTATTCTAAGATCTTTCAATTCTAATTTTAACTGAGTCACAATACTAGCATACGCTGGATCCTCATATACGTTGTTTAACTCTGATGGATCTTTGATTCTATCATAGAGTTCCCATTCATCTACATCAAAATAAAAATGCACCAACTTGTAGGTTTTAGAAA
>CACLDR010000056.1 GCA_902605755.1 uncultured Marinoscillum sp.
AGTGAGGCTCCAGATTTGATAAATGTACCATTATTAGATGTATTTGCCGTGATCTCCACATCAACAGCCGTTAGTCTTATGCTACCAGTGTAGGATGAATTGTTTGATTCTGGGCCAAAAAATACGTTACACTTAGATCCCAAGTTTAAGTTTGCTGATCCTAATAAACTTCCATTAATATTTAATGTATTATTATTATTTACAGCGGTAACTAATAATTTATCTTTTAAAGTCAGGCTATGTCCCGCTCCAAATGTGATGACGATATTACCACTATTAAAACGCATTGTTTCAAGCGCATCCTCAGATGAATCAAAAATAACTGGCAAGTCAAATGTCAGAGCAGTTGTGTTTTTATTTATCTGAATAGGCTGCGTTACACCATTTCCGGTAATAGTGAGTTTAGATTCAGACTGATTAGTGATTACCACGCTACTTGGTCCACTACCAGCTATTTTTATTTGAGAAACCGTCGCACTCATATCTAGTATAGCATCGGCATTCAATGTTACTTTGACATAATCACCGTTTGCGATACCATTAGACCAATTAGCATTATTAGACCACAAATTATCACCACCACCATTATTGAAAGTAGTAATTTGACTAAACCCTAAAATTGGAATTAACAGTGAACCTAGAAATAAAAATATTTTTTTTAACACTAAAGATTTTATAGTTGGTATCATTCTAAAACAAAAATTTTAGAGTATTTAAAACAAATTCTAACAAGTAAAAGACGATTGATAATACAGTTTTTATCACTATCAAAGTTGAAAGAACAATGAGAACGTCGTCCTTTATACTTGTAGAATAAATGGCTACTTTAGGGTCATTTTTAAAAGTTGTTTTAATTTTATTTATTTCTTAATTATTTTGGTAACTGCGGTGGTTTCATCGTGTCTTTCAAGCGTGATTAAATAAACGCCTTTATCGACTGAGCTAATATCTATACTACGATTTATTGAGGTTAATACTTTTTTACCAGATAAATCATATAATTCTGCCTTTTTAAATTGTTTCAACCTAATGTTTATTATTCCGCTTGATGGATTCGGATAGACCATCTGACCATCCTCTGCAAGAGAAAGCGTAAATTCTTCCACATCGGTTAAATTGATTATGACTGTGGCAGAATCAATTAATGCTCCATCAGATACTAAGATACCCAAACTATAAATAGGTGTCGTCTCAAAGTCCAATGCCGAACTCGTTAAGACTATCAATTCACCACTCTCACTATCTAAACTGAAGGCCTCAGCATCATTACCGCTGACAATTGTGTAACTCAAAATATCACCATCTGCATCCGATCCTTCTACTAATCCAACCACCGTACCATCAGGACTGTTTTCAGGTATTGTAAATTCTGTATCCAATAGTTCCGGTGCATATTCGATATCAAACGTCCAGTTAAATTGTAGTGCAACAATATTTAAATTACCAGCATTATCTTCAAAAGCTCCTGCTCCCACATCAATAGTTATGGCTCCCTCATCGGATGGAGTAAAGATGGCAGTATAAACTGTGCTACTCACTGATATAAAATTACTAATTACACCTCCTGTAACTATTATATCTTCCTCGGTAAAATCACTTGTCGGCTTATTTGCAGTAAAAGTCAAGGATAGCACACTGTCTTCAGAAATAAAGCCATCCAGCCCTTCTGCAGCTGTAATAGTCATAGTTACAGCGGATATATCATAAGTCCAGTTAAACTGTTCTGCGGCAACATTAAAATTACCCACAGGATCCTTAAAAGTTGCTGCTGCAACATCGATGGTCATCGTACCCTCTGAAGAAGGTGTAAAAGTAGCCGTATAAACTGTACTACTTACTGATATAAAATCACTAATTAACCCCCCTGTAGCTGTAATATCTTCAACAGTAAAATCTGTTGTTGCCTCGCTAATTGTAAAAATTAATGACAGAATAGAATCATTTGAAGTAAATCCATCTGCTCCCTCCGTAGCAGTTATAACCAAAGTTGGCGGCGCATTATCAATTACAAATGCTTTATTCGCTCCTAATGAACCCGTCGCTCCTGGTTCTGGTAAAGTTAATATCGCCGAATTACCAGTAATGTCCTTGATTAAATCTGTTCCAGTCAATGATTCAGATCCTACATAATCTAAATCATCACTATTGTGATCAACAGATACTACATAATTAAATGTTAAAATATCTGTTCCAGTTCCACTAGCATAAGCTACTTCAACATCGGATATACCTGTTTCTAATTCTAAAACAGGCGTTCCAGTAACATTTACTACCTCATTAAAAATAATATTTATTGGTATGGTATCTCCCGCTGTATATGAGCCATCGCTCAGAGAAGATGTAACATTACTAATTGTTGGTGGTGCACCATTATAAATATTACCTAAATTATTAATTTTTACTATTTCCCCTCCGATATTTATTTGCGATAACTGAGTGGTAGTAAGACCTTGATCATCAGATCCAAATGAGATTATATTATCCTTAAATCCTGTGATTTCAAGTGTCCCCGAACCCCAATCTGAAGCTGAATTATTTGCAAATGCTACAGAGGAAACATCTGAGCCTAAAGCCAAAATTAGTGTTCCAGTCGTCATGGTAATTGTGCCCACTGCAGATTGGTTGGCATACATATTCAGAGTAAATGGATTTCCTGATATTACTATATTGCCCTTAAAAACATTCGCGGTATTAACAGTTATGGTATGTCCTGTCGAGACATCATCAGGAGCTACACTAACACCTGACTTCAAAAATGTACCGTCTGCTGCGGTATTTATATTTAAGTTACTGTTATTTCCTAACATTTTAAATCCTCCAGTAAACGAGCTATTATTAGAAGTTGAACCAAAATTGACTGTTGATGCAGCTCCAACTCGAAATTCTCCCGCCCCCTGTAAAACTCCATTCATATTTATACTTTTATTATTTTGGGCAAAAAATTTGGCCACGTTATTCAAAGTTAACTCCGAACTTGAACCAAAGGTGACACTACATGTTCCACTTCCATTTGATGCAATCGTTTCTGTATATTGAGAATTTATAATTACCTTCATGTTGAATTGAAGATCTACATCTGCCCCATTATTTTGGATGGCCTCAGATACTGAAGTACCATTAATAGTTAGGGTCTTTGCCGCTGTTGAGCCAGTGACAGTAGCATTACCATGACCTCCAGCTAATTTAATCTGCGCTATTTCAACATTTGAATCAATAATTAATGAATCGTTCAAAGTAACTTTAGCAGTCGTCACATTAGGTACACCTGAGGACCAATTTGCTTCATTTGACCAAAGGTGATCACCCCCAGCATTGGTAAAAGTTGATTCTAAAATTTCCTTGGCTTTAATTTGACCTAAATCATTTATCTCGGCAACTGATCCTGCAAGAGTTATTCTAAGTAACTGATCTTCTGTTATTCCATTTGCATCGCTTCCAAAGGCTATTTCATTGTCTCCAGCCCCAGTAATCACTAGGTATCCCGATCCCCAATCTGAAGCTGAATTGTCAGCAAATATTAGTGATGTCACATCTGAAGCCAAAATCAAATTTAATGTGCCAGTGGTCATGGTAATTGTACCGACAGCAGATTGATTGGCATTGATATTCAAAGTAATGGGTTTATCCGAGATAGAAATATTTCCCTTAAAGACATTTGCTGTATTAACAGTTATGGTGTGTCCCGTTGAATTTACATCAGGTTCAATAGAGGTACCAGACTTTAAGAATGTCCCATCTGCCGCTGTATTTACGGTAACAACACTATTGTTGCCAAGCATTTTAAACCCTCCTGTATGTGCCGCATTATTAGATGTTGATCCAAAATTGATTTTTGAAGCCGCTCCGACTTGAAATTGACCAGCACCTTGTAAGACGCCGTTCATATTGATACTTCTACTGTTTTGAGCAATAAATTTTGTATTAGCATTCAATGTCAAATCAGAATTAGCTCCAAAGGTGATACTGGACGTACCCGTTCCGTCAGCCAATACTGACTTCACTGCAGATGAGGAAAGAACTATAGGAAGATTTAGATTCATATCTTTATCTCCTTGAGCATTATATACCGGCGCATTAACATTAGTACCATTAAGGGTAAGGACTGCAGAATTGGTAGCTGTGACAGTTGTACTGGCACTGGCACCACTTCCCAATTTAACCTGTGCAATTTCAACATTAGTATCGATAGTCAAGGAACTATTCAATGTAACTTTGGCTGTAGTTACATTGGGTATTCCAGCTGACCAGTTGGCCGTATTAGACCAAAGATTATCACTTCCTGCACTGGTAAAAATTGATTCGGCAACTACAGCATAGATCTTTCCAGATAAGTTCAATAGAGCGGCTGATCCACCAATGGTAATTTGAGCGAGCTGACCAGAAGTTAAACTACTGTTATCTGTTCCGAAGCCAACTTCAGTATCGGCAGCTCCAGTTATGGCAAGAGTTCCAGTACCCCAAGATGCAGAGGAATTATCGGCAAAAATTAGTGATGTTACACCTGAAGCAACAGCTAAATTTAAAGTGCCTGTAGTCATCGTAATGGTTCCGACAGCAGATTGATTGGCATTGACATTTAAAGTAATGTCTTTACTCAAAACTGATATATTTCCCTTGAGCACATTTGCTGTATTCACCGTAATTGCATGCCCAATTGAGTTAGCTTCGGGGGCTATTGTAGCTCCTGACTTTAAAAAAGTTCCATCTGCAGCTGTATTTACTGTCACAACACTATTATTTCCAAGCATTTTAAAGCCTCCTGTATGTGCCGCATTATTAGAGGTTGATCCAAAATTAACTTTTGATGCTGTACCCACTTGGAATTGACCTGAGCCTTTTAAAACTCCATTCATATTGATACTTGTATTATTTTGAGCAGCAAATTTTGTATCTGCAGTCAAGGTTAAATCAGAACTAGCTCCAAACGTGATACTGGATGTACCAGTACCAGCTGCTGAAACTTCCTCCAAATCAGAGGAAGAAAGGACTACTGGAAGGTTTAGATTCATATCCAAATCAGCTTGATTATTGTAAATTGGCGTTGTCACACCTGTTCCATTAATTGTCAGAATGGAACTATTAGTAGCCGTTACCGTTGCATTAGCACTCGCACCGCTTCCTAATTCGATCTGTGCAATTTCAACACTGGTATCAACTATGAGATCAGCTTCCAAAGTGACACTCGCGGTAGTTACAGTAGGAATACCTGCAGACCAATTAGCAGCATTTGACCAGAGATTATTTCCACCCGAATTATTAAATATGGACGATGCAATTTGAACTGCAGAAAGCTTTCCAGATGAGTTAATTTGGGCAGCTAATCCCCTGAGAGTAATTTGAGCGAGCTGATCAGTAGTTAAGCCATTTGCATCTGTTCCAAAGCCAACCTCAGTATCCGCAGCACCCGTTATTGTAAGGGCTCCGCTACCCCAAGATGCCGAAGAATTATCAGCGAACAAAAGTGATGTTACACCTGCATCAACAGCTAGATTTAAAGTACCTGTGGTTATTGTGATGGTTCCGATGGCAGATTGATTTGCATTGATATTCAAAGCAACAGGATTACCTAAGATAGAAATATTTCCCTTTAAGACATTTGCTGTATTTACTGTTATGGTGTGTCCGGTAGAACTTACATCAGGAACAATTATTTGTCCAGACGCCAAAAAAGTTCCATTTGCAGCTGTATTTACCGTCAAAACGCTGTTATTTCCAAGCATTTTAAAACCTCCGGTATGTGCTGCGTTATTAGAAGTTGATCCAAAATTGACTTTTGACGCTGCTCCCACTTGAAATTGACCTGAGCCTTGCAAAATACCGTTAACATTAATACTTCTATTAGCTTGTGCAAGAAAATTAGTATTGGCATTCAATGTCAAATCCGAATTTGCTCCAAATGTAATGCTGGCGGTACCATTACCACCACCACCTGCTTGAACTTTTTTATCGCTTGTAGTCAAAACTAAAGGCAGATTTAGATTTATATCTTTACCCCCATAGTTATTATAAATTGGCGAACCCACACCACCTGCTCCGGTAAGAGTAAGAACTGCAGAATTGGTAGATGTAACCGTTGTACTAGATTCCGCACCGCTTCCCAATTTAATCTGGCTAATTTCCTCATTAGCATCAACGATGAGATCAGCTTCTAGGGTGACTTTAGCAGTTGTGTTA
>CACLDR010000057.1 GCA_902605755.1 uncultured Marinoscillum sp.
TTCGTTGAAATGTTTGTTGGTGTGGGTGCTGCTCGGGTAAGAGATTTGTTTAAGCAAGCGAAAGAAAAAGCTCCTTGTATCATATTTATAGATGAGATTGATGCCATTGGGCGATCGAGAGGTAAAGGACAGATGCCGGGATCTAATGATGAACGTGAAAATACGCTCAACTCGTTATTGGTGGAAATGGATGGTTTCGCTACGGATGTAGGAGTCATTATTTTAGCTGCCACCAATAGACCCGATGTATTAGATTCAGCTTTACTACGACCAGGTCGATTTGATCGACAAATAAGCATAGATAAACCAGATATCGTAGGGCGAGACGCAATATTTAAAGTCCATTTAAAGCCTATCAAATTCCATAAAGAAGTTGACTCACGAAAATTGGCTGCCCAAACGCCGGGTTTTGCAGGTGCGGAAATTGCAAATGTTTGCAATGAAGCTGCATTGGTTGATTTTCAAGATGCTATTGACCGAGTCATTGGTGGCTTGGAAAAGAAAAGCAAGATTATTTCTCCGGTGGAAAAAGAAATTGTTGCTTTTCATGAGGCAGGTCATGCAATAGCTGGTTGGTTTTTAGAACATGCCGATCCTTTGGTAAAGGTTAGTATTGTGCCAAGGGGAGTTGCAGCATTAGGTTACGCACAATATTTGCCAAAAGAGCAGTTTTTATACCAAACAGAGCAACTGATGGACGAGATGTGCATGGCCTTAGGGGGACGAGCTGCCGAGGAAATAAAATTTTCAAAAATTTCTACAGGAGCTTTGAGTGACCTAGAACGAATAACCAAGATGGCTTATTCCATAGTATCAATTTATGGTATGAATGGAAAACTTGGTAATGTTTCCTTTTATGATTCTAAACAATCAGAATATAATTTCAACAAACCCTATTCAGATGCAACTGCCGAGTTAATCGATGAAGAAGTCAAAAAGTTAATTAGCAATGCATATGAGCGGACTCTTAATTTACTCAAAAAGCATCAAGCTGAACTTGAAACAGTAGCCAAAGAATTGTTGGACAAAGAAATTATTTTTCAAGCAGATCTAGAGAGACTAATAGGTAAACGCCCCTTTGAGCAGCCTACCACTTATCAAGCTTTTGCCGATCAAAAGAATTCAGAAAGAGGTGAGAAAGCTGATCTTGAAGAAAATTTAGGTAATGTAGTAGATGAATTAAAAAAGAATATTCTCACAGAAATTAAGGAAGAAGAGACTGATTCTTCAAAAAAATCTAATACAGAATCGGGTGAAAATAAATAAGTCTGTGAAATATTCATATTAAATTGGCCTCCAAAAGAGGCCTTTTTTATGCAAAAGCTAAACATAAACCTTGATAAAAATAAGAAAATATTTTTCGCAAGTGATTTCCATTTGGGTGTGCCCAACAAGAAGGAAAGCCTGTCTCGGGAGATAAAAATAATTCGCTGGCTCAGAACTGTAGAAAAAGATGCAGCAGCCATATTTTTAGTGGGTGACCTTTTTGATTTCTGGTTTGAATATGATTATGTAGTACCCAAAGGCTTCATTCGTTTTTTAAGTAAATTGGCGGAATTTAGTGATAAAGGAATTCCTATTTACATATTTCATGGTAATCATGACATGTGGATGTTTAACTATTTAGAAACCGAAATTGGAGCCACTATTTTTTCAGAACCCATCCAGCTAAAAATCAATGATAAGATTCTCTTTGTGGGACATGGAGACGGTCTTGGTCCAGGTGACTACACTTTCAAAGCCTTACGAAAAGTTTTCAAAAACAAGATCGCTCAATGGCTCTTTAAGTGGACCCATCCTGATATTGGTATTAGATTTGCCAAAAAATGGTCTTCTCGAAGTAGAATTAATAATACTGTAGAAAGTCAAGAAATAAATAAGGAAAAAGAATGGTTATTTTTATACTCGCAAAAACTAGAGTTTAAGCAGCATTTTGACTTCTATGTTTTTGGACATCGACACTTACCCTTAATATTAGAAATTAATAACTTTTCTACTTACATTAATCTAGGGGAATGGCTAAATTCTAATTCATTCGGTATTTTTGATGGTAAAAGTTTTAACATTGACTATTTTGAATCTAATCCCCATTGAATAGATCTAAATAATATCTCTAATTAACGGTATGGCACAGAGCTCATATTATTACAAGTAATGAATTTTATTTTCATCGTACAAGGAGAAGTTCGAGGCCACATGACTCAGGCCATTGCACTGAGCAAAATGCTAAAGAAATATGATTATAATCTATCAAAAGTTATTGTTGGTATGAGCCCCTTTCAAAGTATCCCTGATTACTTTATTATTAATATAGGTACACCCATGATTCAATTTGAAAGTCCCAACTTCTCAAAGGAAAACAAACAGAAATCTATCAATCTTGCTATGATTTTTTTTCAAATTTTATCTAAGAGCAACTTGTATCTAAAAAACATAAAAATTTTGTCTGAGATCATCGCATATGAAAATCCAGATGAAATAATCAATTTTTATGACTTTTTTGCAGGTATTTACAATTTTTGGTACCACCCAAAATTAAAATCTATTCGCATCTGTCATCAGCATCTAATAGGTCATCCTGAATTTACCTTCCCAAATGGGGAAATTATGAGCCGAATAATTTTTAAACTGGCCAATCAGATTAATCGACTTAAGACAGCTAAAGTCCTGGCACTTTCTTTTCAGCATTTTAAAAATATTATAACCAGCAATATTATTATTGACCCTCCCTTGTTGAGTGAGGAATTACTTAAACTAAATGTTAAAACCGAAGATTATTTTCTGATCTATATGGTTAATTCAGGATATGGAGAGGAGATAAAGTTCTTTCATAGAAAAAATCCTAACATACCTCTTGTTTGTTTTTGGGATAACAAACAAAACCCCAATAGGCACGTAGTTAATGTAAATTTAATATTTTATCAACTAAATGATCAACTATTAAATGATCAACTATTCATTGAGAAAATGGTTGCTTTTAAAGGTTTCGTAACAACTGTCGGTTTTGACTCTGTTTGTGAATCAATGTATTTAGGTAAGTCTGCATTAATGATCCCAGTTGAAGATAATTATGAGCAAGGATATAATGCTAAAGATCCATTTAAAGGAAGTTCAGGTATCACAAGATCAAATTGTGATTTAACTACTTTGATAAATTATTTACCAAAATATAAAAATATTAAGAACGAATTTCATCCATGGGTAAACCAAGGAGAATTCAGTATATTAAAAATTTAACTTAGATGGCCTTAATTTCGAAAAAGAAAATTGCCTATCCTATAAGTATCCAATTAAGATCTTACTTAAAAAAGTATCGAAAAGACATATTTTTACCTATCACATATAGTGATTTATTAAGATATGACAATAGCATTCCTCTTTATGATTCAAAGGGCGTTGATACGCTCTGGGAAACCGTATTTTTCCCTCAAGATGAAATGCAAGAAATAAATTTTGCACTGAAGACAATTTATGCCATCATGCAATCAGGGGGTGACATTAGCGTAATGAAGCACCTATTTGTCGATCGGATAGATTTATGTATCTACGGAAACACAAAACCGTTCAGAATTAGAATGGTAAATAAAATAAATGATAATTTTGACTACTTTTATATCAAGCACGCCGATGCCTCTAGAGTATATGGCTTGGAATTAGAAGACTTACTGGCTCCTAACAGAATAAGATTTCTCATTCACACAGAAACCTTAATAGAGGAGCATGTCGTGGGTATTCCTGGGGAGCAATTTATTCGATCGCGTCTCAACGACATAGATCTCAATAAAATCAGGTTGACTAAGGAGTTTGTAAAATTCAATGAGCGATGCTTTGTAAGACTTTTGGGTGACATGCACTCGAGTAATTTTGTGATTGACATAACCCCAGATTTTGAGGAGATTAGCTATCGACTACGAGCTATTGATTTCGATCAGCAATCATATGAGGGGAGAAAATCTATTTACTTACCCAAATATTTTAAAGAAAATAATCCCATTATTAACTTAGGCTTTGGACTAATGACATCGGAAACCGTTCAACAATACCAAAGAGAGGAAAGATCATTAATGGCTAATAGGATTAAATCCTCTCAAGACCAAATCAATGAGTTGATCGCAATTATGAAGATAGATTCCATTGCTCCTAAAGAAAATGTTCAATCTTTAAGCAAAGAGCTTTCTGCCTTCTATGAGGACAAAGATTTTTTAAAATGCTCGAGTATGGGAAGTCTCGTAGAAAAAAGCCTGATGATGCTCTTCATAAAACCTGATCTGTACAAAGAGCAATGAAATTATTTTTTTAAACTAATACTTAAACTTGAGCCATTTATTTTATTATAAGCTTTGATCAAAATATCACCATCCACTTTTACAGGTTGGGTGTATAAAGCAGAGGAAATACTTGGCTCACTACCATCAAGGGTGTAACGTACGCTCATACCGTAAAGGTGGTTTGTTATAAGAAAACCGTCCTCAATAATTCCACCTGGTGGAGGAATACGATAATTGTATCCTCCATTAATATAGTTAAGCCGCGGTAGTTCTCTAATGGCCAACTTATTAACAAATCCTTGCCAAGCCTTAGTCTCCTTATTTTCTCGACTCAAAGGATTTTCAATAATGGCCCATTGAGGATTAGAGGCCCATGCACGTTCTGATAAAGCTACAAGCCGCGGCAAATAATGATATTCTAACATTTCATCAGATCTATTGAACGTCTCACTCCATAACTGACCTTGAATGCCAAAAATATTTTCCAATCCATCCTTAGTTAATCCAACAACCTTTTTAAAATCCATACTCGGATTAAAGAATTTTCCTAAAGATGACCGTTTCGACGACCAAAACAAATTTTCTGGAATGAACTCCCAAACTTTTCTAGTATCCAAAAAACCTCCCCAATATGAGCCTTGCTCTCTGGGATCTTTACTGTAGGCCATATCAAAATAAAGATTAGAAACATCGCATAAAACAATTGGAAAACCTGCATTGGCCAGGCGATAACCCAAATCAATATTATTAGACAAATTATTCCAAACAAATGGGATTACATTTTTTCCTATAAGATCAAGATTCGGAGACCAAGCTCCATCTGCATTGATATTCATTGATATCTCTTCCCACCCTGCAGTCACCAATCCTCGATCAGAAAGAATTTTATTAATTCGTTTAACAAAATAGCTTTGAAGCGACTTTGCGTCATCGTATTGATCATTAATCTCTAAAAAATCTAAGCAATCAGGAGACTTTTCCCAGACGCCTCTTGGAACCTCATCTCCTCCTGTATGTAACATTTTTAAAGGCACGCCCGCTCGTTGATATAGCTCTATAACTTCGTCAACAACCGTTTCATAGAAGTGATATACTGCTTCATTACAAACGCAAACAACATTATCATCATAGAATTGTGCAGATAAATATTCTGAAACGTCTGCATTATCAGACAAATAATATTCATTTGCACCTTGCTCATCTCCAATGGCCATCAATTTCTCATATCTTGCTTTCATCGCTTTGATTGCCGCACGAGCATGGCCTGGCATATTCAATTCTGGAATCACCTCAATATGCCGCTGATGAGCATATCTTATGAGATTAATGTATTGTTCTTGTGTATAATATCCTGTACCCCTTTCATTTCCCAAGGGCCCCGAACCGTAAGCCGGTTGGAGAGCTTTTTTTTCATCTTTTGTATGTGTCCTTCGAGCACCCGTTTCTGTCAGTTCTGGTAATATTTTGGACTCTAGGCGCCAACCCTCGTCATCAGTTAAATGTAAATGCATTTTATTTAACTTGTAGAAAGCCATAAGGTCTACAAGTTTGATTAGGGATTCATAAGATTGAAAGTTTCGGGCAAGATCCAAATGCATCCCTCTGTAATTATACCTTGG
>CACLDR010000058.1 GCA_902605755.1 uncultured Marinoscillum sp.
ACTTTGAATTTGTTCCAGTTGGTTTAATTTCTCTCAACTTGAAAATTGAAAAACAACATTTTATCGTCAAGAGATAATCAGATATTTACCTTATAATTTAAATTTGTTAAAAATTTTTAAAATTTAATGTCAAACCAATCAAATAAAGAGTTTACTCCTTATTCAAGTCAGTTTCCTAAAAAAAATAACTATGGAATTTTAAAGGTTGGAACAGGACTTTTTCTTTTAATAATTGCACTGCTCGTTTATTTTATCCAAAACGAAAAGCAACAAAATTTATTAAAAGAAGAAGCCTTGACAATTGCATTTTTACAGCTAGATTCCATTTCTAATGAACTAGATGAGCGCATATTGACGATCACAAAACTAGGTGGTGAAATAGATACTTTGATTGGCATAAAGAAAAAACTTGAAAAGGAAAAAATATATTTTCTCAATAAAGATAAGCGACAAAAAATAACACTAAGTAATCTTAAAGATAAAGTAAAAGGTTATCGAGAGTTGCTTCTTATCAAAGATGAAGAAATTAATCAATTAACCCATATAAATAATCAGCTTTCCATCGAGAATATTGAATTAAAGAATGAAACGAAAGCACTAAATAAGTCAATCAATGATATCAAATTTGAAAAAAATAATCTCAATGAAAAAGTAAAGTTACTTTCAAAACTTAAAATTGAAAATTTTCAAATTGATGCAATTGACGTAAAAGGCAAAAAACGTTCTGGAAGTTTCAGAAAAAGACACATAAATCAACTTCAAATTTCTTTTGTATTATCAGAAAATGAAGTTGCACCCATTGAGGGTAAAAAGCTATGGATTCGAGTGGTTGCTCCGGACAATAATGTGTATTTTGATGTTACTACGGGTTCGGGCTCTTTCATCCATTTGGGAAGAGAATTATTCTACACTGCAAAAAAAGAAATTCTTTATGACCGCTCTCAACAAAGAATTGTAGTTTATTACGAAAAAAATAAGCCTTACTTGATTGGATCACACATCGTAGAAGTTTATACGGACGACTATCTTGTTGGCTCGGGGAGTTTTATTGTGAAAAGCTAATCAAAAAGTTGATATTTAATCAAAATGAGCTATTTTTACACACAAAAATTTTATTTAAATATATTGTTAACATGAAAAAAAATTACGAAACAGTATTCATTTTAACTCCCGTTTTATCTGACCTTCAGATGAAGGATGCTGTTCTTAGATTCATAAAGGTTATTACTGATAACAAGGGCGAAGTCATAAACCAGGAGCATTGGGGATTGAAAAAACTAGCTTATCCAATCCAGCACAAAAATACTGGGTTTTATCATTTACTTGAATTTAAGTCAGAACCCTCATTGATTTCAAAGCTTGAAACTGAACTCAGAAGAGACGAGAAAGTTATGCGATTTTTAACTGTGGCCTTAGACAAGCATGCGCTTATTTACAATGAAAGAAGACGTAAAGGTGCATTCAATAACAAAGAAAATAAAGAGGAAACCGCAAAAATATGACACTACAAAACGAACCAATAAATAACGATCAAATACAAAAGAAGTATTGTAGATTTAAAAAAAGTGGAATCAAATATATTGATTACAAAGATGGAAATTTCTTATTGAAGTTTGTAAATGATCAAGGCAAAATATTACCTCGCAGGCTTACAGGCACTAGTCTGAAATTTCAGCGAAAAGTAGCACAAGCAGTTAAAAGAGCACGACATATTTCTATTTTACCTTATGTAGCTGATTCTCTCAAATAAAATTGTTATGGATATAATATTAAGAGAGGACGTTAAAGGTCTAGGTTATAAAAATGATATCGTTAAGGTGAAAGCTGGATATGGAAGGAACTATCTTATTCCAAGGGGAGTTGCAATATTAGCCAGTAAATCGAATAGGAAAATGATTAATGAAAATATTCGTCAGGCCGCTCATAAAGCTGAAAAATTACTCAAAGATGCTCAGTCAATTGCTGAAAGAATGGGCGAAATGGTTTTGGAAATTAAAACAAAGGCTGGTGAAAGTGGCAAAATTTTCGGTTCAATTACCGCAACTCAAGCTGCTGAGGCATTATCAGCTAAAGGATTTGATATCGAAAGAAAAAAAATAACGGTACCCAGAGATATTAAACAGATTGGAGATCACTCAGCGGTAATTGATCTTCATAAAAATGTTCATCACAAAATCATCCTTAGAGTAGTTACTGAATAAATAAAATCTAAATTTATTGATTTATTTAACCTGAGATAATATTTCAGGTTTTTTTTATTTTTTTAGTAAATTCATTATGAAATTTAAACTTGAATTCGATATTGCTAAATCGGATACTTACATTAAGTACGGTCATACAATTACCTCATTAGGTTCTTGTTTTTCCGATAATATGATACAAAAAGTTCTAAAGTATAAGTTTAGTGTAATTGATCACAAATTAGGTTCTCTCTATAATCCACACTCTATATTTAACTGTATCAAAAAAGCGGTTAAGAAAACATATTTTAAATCAGTTTTAATTGATGGGATGTATATGAGTTTTGATTTGCATTCTGATACACGAGCTAACAGTAAAAAAGAGTTCAATTTTTTATCTGAAAGTAAAATGAATATTTTAAATAAAGGATTGAAAGAAAGCGAATGGCTTATGATCACTCTTGGTACCGCATGGTCCTACACTTATTTAAACTCAAACAAAATGGTAGCTAACTGCCATAAACTTCCTCAAAAATATTTTAAAAAAAAATTACTATCTGTTGAATTTATACTTGAGGAATTTGAAGAGTTATATGCATTACTTACTCAATTTAACCCCAAATTGAAAATACTATTTACTATAAGTCCGGTTAGACATATTCAAGATGGACTTCCAGAAAATACGATCTCAAAATCAATATTACATTTGGCTGTACACGACATAATTAAAAAATATAACCAATGCTATTATTTCCCTGCTTATGAAATTATGATAGATGAACTACGAGATTATAGATTTTACAAAACTGATTTGATTCATCCCAATGAATTGGCCATTGACTATATTTGGAGTCGGTTTACAAATACGTTTTTTGATAAAACTACTTTAGAGTTTTATAAGGAATTGAAAATATTGTTTAAATCTATTGAACATAAGCCTTTCAATCCCAATAGTGATAAGCATCAAATATTCATTAGAGAAACCTTGAGTAAAACAAAGGCTTTATCAAACATTATCGACCTTGACAAGGAAGTTGAGCTGTTATTGAAGTTAATAAAATGAAAGTAATTATAATTTTTTTTTCCTTCGGTCTCATGTTTGGTTGTAATTCAACAAGTAAAACTAGCAAAGATAAAATGAAAAACGCTGCTAAATCAAATCGACTTAGACATACCTCATCTCCTTATCTTTTACAGCATGCCAGTAATCCTGTGGATTGGTACCCTTGGGGAAAAGAAGCTCTTTTAAAAGCTAAAAGTGAAGATAAACCCATAATAGTGAGCATCGGCTATTCCTCATGCCATTGGTGTCATGTAATGGCTCATGAATCCTTTGAAAATGATAGTATAGCAGCCATAATGAATGAAAATTTTATAAATATAAAGATTGACCGTGAGGAACGACCAGATATCGATCAAATATATATGGAAGCGGTACAGGCCATGGGTATTAATGGTGGATGGCCCCTTAACGTTTTCCTAACACCCGATCAGAAGCCCTTTTATGGTGGTACCTATTTTCCTAGTCAAGGTTGGCGTGAATTGCTGCTTAACATAAAAACTGTTTTTGCTGAAAATAGAAATAAATTAGAAGAATCAGCTGAAGTTTATACGGAAGCTATTAGCAAGAATGCTTCGGAAAAATATCAATTATCATCAACAGCGATTACTCAGGAAAAGTTAGAATCGGGTTATTACGAACTCTCGAAATCTTTTGATTTGAAATGGGGCGGATTGAAAAAATCTCCTAAGTTCATCATGCCCTCTCAATGGTCCTTTCTCATAGATCTTGCTTATTTGAGCCCCAGCTTAAATATTCGACCTCACCTGGAGTTTACCTTGAACAAAATAATAGATGGTGGCATTTATGATCAAATTGGAGGGGGTTTCTCAAGATATTCAGTGGATGAATTTTGGCATGTTCCTCACTTTGAGAAAATGCTATATGACAATGGACAGTTGCTTTCTTTGTACGCTAAAGCCTTTAAAATGAGCGGAAATGAACGTTACGCTTCCATCATCGATCAAACTATTCAATGGCTTATTCGAGAGATGCTAGATGACTCTGGCGGCTTTTACTCTGCAATTGATGCTGACAGCGAAGGAAAAGAAGGTAAATTCTACGTTTGGACCTTTAATGAAATAAAAGAATTGGCCGGTCAACATTTCAGCCTTATTGCTGCATATTATAATATTCGGGAACAAGGCAATTGGAATTCTACCAATATTCCTCATATCACAGGCAGCGAGAGCGATATCGCCGCACAATTTGAATTGGATCTTGTAACACTTCGTTCAATCATTGCTCAATTCAAGCAAAGAGCACTCCTAAAGAGAGCCGAAAGAATCCGTCCGGGCATAGATAACAAAATCATTTCAGGTTGGAATGGACTTACATTAACTGGAATTCTGGAAGCTTATCAAGCTACAGGTAAAAAAAACTATCTCAAGCTCGCCAAAAGAAACTACCACTATATTCTTAAAAATTTAATTCAGAACGGAACCTTAATTCATATCGCTAATTTATCAACCCAAGCATTTGCTGAAGATTATGCTGCCGTAATTCAGGCTTTTATTAAGTATTACGAAACGACTTTTGATGAAGATGCCTTGCAAATAGCAAATGAATTAACATTTCAAATTAATGAACAATACTATGACCCTCAAGAAAAGTTATTTTACTTTACAAGCATCCGTGCTGAAAACCTCATCGCGAGAAAAAATGATCTTTTTGACAATGTTATTCCTTCTTCAAACTCTATTATGGCAGAAAATTTATTGAAGTTAGGTTTACTTCTGGATAATGAATCACTAAAAAAGCAATCTTTATATATGGTCGAACAAGTGGGTGAATTGATCGAAAAAGAAATAAGTTATCTTTCCCAGTGGGCCTCAGTAGCTAATTTACTGGTAAAGCCTATACCTGAAATTGTAATTTTCGGAAATGATTATCCCAAAATAACTAAAGTACTTAATGCTCTTCATATACCTCGAAAAGTAGTCGCTGCTTCATCTAAAAAAAGTGATTTACCCCTTTTACAAAATAAAACTGAAATCGATGGCAAAACTGGGATTTATTTATGTTACAATAAAACCTGTAAATTACCTGTTACCGATCTTGATAAAGCCCTAGCTCAAATCTTATCTGAGTAATTCCACCATTTGCGCTATATTGAAGTCATACTGCCCATTTCCATTCCAGGTATATTTTCCTATTCTGTTCCAACGAATATCAAACAAAAAAATCTAAAAGGATGCAGAGTCATTGTTCCATTTGGAAAGAGAAAATATTACACGGGCTTGGTCTATGACAACGTAGATAAAGTTTCCTCAAAATTTGCAATTAAAGAGGTTTTTG
>CACLDR010000059.1 GCA_902605755.1 uncultured Marinoscillum sp.
GAGCAGGTAAAGCCAAGGAATTAGTGGCCTTATAATCTAGATCAGAAGAAGTATGCCCCGAACCAATCGTATAATTAAAAGTTAAAGTGTTACTACCCGTTCCACTGCTATAATTCACCACTGCATCACTACCTCCGGTCTCCAGCGTAAGCTGGGGAGTACCTGTAACGGTAACATTAGCACTAAAACCTACGGTGATCGGGATCATATCACCTGATTTATAAGATCCATTTGTAGCTGTTGAGGAGACGCCAATAATGCTCTGTCCAATTGTGCAGAAGGGGCTATATAATAAGAAGTATAGGCATAGGTATTGAAAGAAGAATCTGATCATTTCTTGGTTGGTTAATGGCAAATCTAAATTTAGCAACTACCAAAATATGTAGAAAAAGGATATTCACAAAACACTAATTAATTTTTTTTTATCTAATTTGCTTTTTAAAAAAAGCACAAAGGGAGGATCTTATGATCAGAAATTTTTTACAATATTGATTTCCAAGATTAAGTGTTGAAATGATATTTTTAACTTATGCCAAGAGGATGATAACATCACCTATAGAGTAAAGTATAGCGGAAATAAGAATGCGTTAAAATACAAAAAAGTGTGTAAATAAATTTAACATAATTTATTATTATAGCTGTGTTACTGAGTTGAAATCTATTGTTTATTAGAGCTAAAAAAACATATTTAGATCCATAAAATACTTAATCAAACAGTCTTTGAATATCTGATTTAGAAAGTGACTTGACAAATGACTTTTCAACAGCAATTAAATCCGCTGCCAATTTTTTTTTAGACTCTTGAAGTTGAAGTATTTTTTCTTCCAAAGTGTCTTTGGATATAAATTTGTAAGTAAAAACTTTATTTTTTTGGCCAATTCTATGTGCTCTGTCAATAGCCTGTGCCTCTGCAGCTGGATTCCACCAAGGATCTAATAAAAATACATAATCTGCTTTTGTTAAATTCAAACCCAAGCCTCCTGCTTTTAAAGAAATCAGAAAAATATTTATAAAAGAATTTTTTTGAAATTTTTCAACCTCCCTTTTTCTATCTTTTACCGAACCATCTAAGTAGGCAAAAGGAATTTTTTCCTGCTCCAAATGATCACTAATGATTTTAAGATGTTTGACAAATTGTGAGAAAACTAAAATATTATGATTCTTTCCAAGGTTATTGTGCAGCATATAAATAATTTCTTCAAGCTTACCTGAGTCACCATCATAATTCTCATCAACCATTATCGGATGATTGGCTATTTGCCTGAGTCGAGTAAGTCCTTGAAGCAATATGATACGAGATTTTTTTAACCCCTTATTTTCAATAGAACTCAGAATCTCGTTACGAAATAAAGATTTTTCACTCTCATAATAATCTTTTTGTTTTTCTGTAAGAGTACAATATTTGACACTAATGGTTTTTTCTGGTAAATCCTTGGCCACTTGAGACTTATCTCTTCTTAGAATAAAAGGTTTAATCAGATTATTGAGGCGTAAAGTTTTTCCAACATCTTGATGCTTTTCTATGGGAATTTGATATTCGGAGGTAAAAAACTTTTTATTCCCTAAGAGACCCGGGTTCGCAAAAGAAAGTTGAGACCAAAGGTCTAAGGTGCTATTTTCAATCGGAGTACCCGTTAAAATTAGCTTTTTTCGAGCATTTAATTTTTTTACCTCCATGGAAATCCGTGAATCAGGATTTTTAATAGCTTGAGATTCGTCCAAAACAATGTAATTGAAATAGCATTTACTTAACACTTCAGCGGTATCAATTCGACTAATTCCATAGCTGGTAATGACCAAATCGTATTGCATAAAATGTTTGACATTCTTGATTCGATCACTTCCCGTATAAAGAAGTATTTTTAAAAAAGGAGTAAATCTCTTGGCTTCCATTTGCCAATTATATACCAACGAGGTAGGCATAATCAATAAACTAGTTAATCCCTCGTTGGTTTCATGTTCGTGCTGTAACAAAGCCAAGGTTTGAATTGTTTTACCTAAACCCATATCATCGGCAAGACACGCACCAAAATTAAATTTGCTAAGAAATAACATCCAATTAAACCCTGCTTTTTGATAGGGTCGAAGTTCCCCTTTGAATCCCGAAGGTAATTTTTGATCTTCTATTTTAGTAAAATCCATCAGTTTTTTCAATCGACGACTAATGATTACCCTCGAATTCTGTTCATTCTTAAGATTTTGGACCAGGGCTAAATGATATTTTTGCAATCGTGACTCTCCCTTCATTGGCTCAGAGAACATAAAAAGATCTTTATATTGCTCTGTCCAAGAAGCAGGAATAATACCTATTTGTCCATTGGGGAGTTGAACTTCATGCTGACCTTTGGTGATAAGATTTCTGATTTCAAGAAAGGGAATTTCATAATCGCCAAATTTTATATTGGCTTTGATATCGAACCAATCTATTTTTTCCTCGATACTTATACTAATTTCTGAGGCACCTAGGAAGTATTTTTTCTCATCAGTGCTGTTTTGTTCAATAATAAAGCCATGTTTATTTAATAAAGATTGATTTCGGTTTAGCCAATCAAAAGCCTCAGATTCTAAGAGGGTCACTTGTAAATTTTTAATGGAAAGGTCGTTTTCTAACAGAAAGTTAAGTAATTCTAATTCTTTTTTGATATTTCGTTTAATTCTAAAAAACGTATACTTTTCTTGATTTTTTTCTAAAAAGACATTGACTTTATGGAGGATATCGGCCTTAAATTTATGCTCTCCATATTGATACTTAAGTTCAATTAATAATTCAGAATTCTGGCTTTGACTAGTTTTTTGGTTGAACAAAGATGGAGCAGGGTAAGCTTCTTTTATTTTCGAAAGCGTTAGAATAGGAACAGGCTCAAAGGATTGAGTTACGATATCGAACCCTTTGGCATAGACATCGTGAGATGCTACGAGAGGAGCCACAAATTTTCTATAATAAGTCTCTTCTATATTTCTTGGAATTAGGATGAATTTCTTTTTAAGAAAAGGCCTCAGTTTGCTCCCACTTATAGGGTCTTTAAAAGTAAAAAGATCATTATTTACCATCAACCAACTCGGCTCATTGGAAATGACATGGCTGTTTTGATTGCGAAATTCCAAGGGGATATTTCGGAGTTTAATAGTGGGAAAATAATGTGTGTTTTCTTCATTTTTTCTAAAATGAAAGAGAATGCTTGCTAATTCAGGTATCACATTGATACGTTTAAAAGTAGGCTCACCATCCGAACCCATTTCAAAAACGTTCTTGCCTAAAAGGAGAGGCATAATTTTAGACTTCTTTTTTTCTAAATAATTGTTAATTTCTCCCTGAAGGATTTTGTCTCCCGTCTTCGCATTATAAGTATTTAGAAAAAATTGACTAGGATTTAATTTTTTTCGAGAAAACCGCTTAGCAACAGACTCGTGCTGCATTGCATCTAAGTTATCAATGAGCTCATAATCATCTTCTGAGAGCTTTGAATCGAATTCTTGGGCATTTTTTGAAGAAATATTTTGATGAGTTAGAGTTAACTTACCATGATCATTGAGTTGTACCGCAAAAGATTCAAACAAAAAGCCAACGTATTGATGTTCATATAAGGCATAGACAATTTCAAAAGGCCGGTCTGGATTTACTTTCATTATTTTTTGTTGAAACAAAACTTCTAATGTAAGAAAATTATTTCACAAAAAGATCAAATTAACTCAGGATTGGAAAGAAAGATTTTTTGTCGACAATAATGCAGGTTGAATAGTTGCCAAAAGGGTTATAAATATAATGGAAAAAGCAGTGATCAATATATCTGAAACAGAAATAACCACAGGGTAAGCTGTCGTCAATGCAGATTGCATGCCCATTGATACAAAGCCATATTTTTGTTGAAGACCGGAAATCATTAGACCTAAGGTAAGGCCTAAGGTAGCACCGGCAAACGAAATAATCATTCCCACAGATAAAAAGACTAATCGGATAACTTTCTTTGAAGCACCTAGGGCATAAAGGGTAGCAATGTCTTTTTTCTTATCGATAACTAGCATTGTAAGAGAAAAATAAATGTTGATAGAGGCTATAGCGATAATTAAGAAAAAGGTCATGAACACAATTAATTTTTCCCATTTCATAAATTTAAATAAATCAGCATGTAATTCATCTCCCGAGCGAACTGTGTAATTGTCACCTATTAAATTTCTGAGTTTTAATGCTACTTTTTGTTCATCTTGTCCAGCTTTCAAGCTAATTTCTAGAGCTGTCCTTTTTTGATTATAAGAAAGTAAATCGATTGCAAAATCAAGGGAAACAATAATATAATTTTCATCATAATATTTTTCAACAGAGAAAACAGAAGCGGGAATAACTCGTTTACTATTGTATAACTTGGAAGGATTTTTGAGCCCCGGACCAATGTTTTTTGGGTAATAAACTTGAAGTGAAAAAAAATCATTATTCGGATTTATAGACAAATCATATTGTACTCCCCTACCGATAATAGCATAGTTTAAGTCTTTTTCACTTAATTTCAATTCTCCATACACCAACGAATTCTTCAGGCGTTCTTGGTCAACAAAACTGTCTGAAACACCTTTCATCCTTACTACCCTTTGCGCATTTTTATATTTAATCAACACATTATCCTCTATAACCTCGGCAATCAAATCGACAGCCTCTATGCTCTCAATCTTCTCTCTTAAACCATCAGTATAAACAAAAGATTTACCTCTATTTACCGTGACAATTATTTCAGGATCAAAAGAACCGTACGTAGATCTTAGTAATCCTTCAAGACCATTAAAAACCGAGAGGACAATGATAAGCGCCATAGTTCCAATACCTACTACCAACATAGATATCATGGAAATCACATTGATAAAATTCTTTTTCTTTTTAGAAAAGAAATATTTTTTAGCAATGAAAAAAGGGAAGTTCAAGTTTTTTCTGGTGGAATGTTAAGATAATTGATGATTTGATCCATGCGACTGGCTTCTTCCGCAGTATCATCAATAAAGAAGGTTAGTTCTGGAATTTTCCGAATGAATTTTCCTATTCTTTTACCAAGCCGCCACCTTACTTCACTTTTTTTATCATTGAGATTTTCCAAAACTTTTTCCCCTTGATGAACAGGGAATATGCTAAAGTAAATTTTAACAATACTTAAGTCAGGAGCCGTTTCCACTCCCATAATGCTCACCAAATTATCAAGAAAAAAATGTCTTGAATCTCGTTGAAAAATTTCGCCAAGATCTTTTTGGATTTGACGACTGTATTGATGTTGCCTTCTTGATTCCATTAAACAAATTTATCTATTATTTATTTGTTAATTTGCTTTTTTTTCAGATCTAATTTAAAATGTAAAAGAAATTATTTTTAACCGATTATTTTTTGCTTAATTTTTTTAAAATAAACGATCCGAACCGACTGATTATCATCTTTGTGGTTCTTTTATGCTTGAGGGGACTTCTTACTTTTCAAGGGCTTTCTATAACTCTATTTGAATTAAAATGGCTTTTATTAGGACAAAGATCAGCAGAAGGCTTTTTCATGTA
>CACLDR010000060.1 GCA_902605755.1 uncultured Marinoscillum sp.
TGATCAAATTTCCCTTGATTTTAACTTGCGACATGAATCACCGCAACTATTAGTTGTTAAATGCGGACGTGTTACTTATCATGATTCACATTTTGGTATAGATTACCAAAAGTTATTGACTTATCTTGAAAAGGTTTAAAAAGATAGGGATTATTAACAGTTTTGGAGTGCTTAAATCTTGCAGATAAGGCTCTTTTAATTAAGATTTTTAATACCTGCGAGTTTTCTTTAATTTGGATTTTGTAGAAATTAGTTGCTTATTTTGAGGTCTAAGTAATGAAGGATTTCATGAGGCGTTCATTTGTGACCACCATTTGGGAGCATATTTTAGGATACTGATCCCTAATTGAGGATCTTGACCTTCAATAATTATTCAATTTGTATTGCATTTACAAACTTTTATCTTTACCCAACTGTTATTCTAGTAAAGTACATTAATTGATGCTTAAAGGGAGTTTTATTTTTTTGATGAATTTAAGTTTCTTTTTGGGATTTGCCCAATTTGATGATACGGAAAAGTACGTAAAAGAATTTATCTGGGGAGTTACGACAAACACCAATAGTAGTTTGATTGGAGGAGCAGTTTTTAGATATGGAAGAAGTCACAAAGAAGATATTTTTGAAACTTTTGGGATTGAGTTGGTCAATGTAGCACACCCTAGTGAACAAAAGTATACTTCCTCACAAAATGGGAGTAGTTTCATCTGGGGGAAGACGAATAGATTATTGGCTGTTAGAGGTCAATATGGAAGGGATAAGGTTATTTATGGCAAGGAAAGCCAAAAAGGAGTTCAAATTAATGCTAACCTGGCTATAGGACCAACTATTGGCCTTGTAATTCCATATTATGTACTTACCTCTGGCGGAGAGTATGTGGTATATGATCCCACGAGGTATACTAATTTACAATCCATCCAAGGTTCAGGTAAATTTTTGCAAGGCTTAGGCGAGTCGAAAATAATACCTGGAGTAAATATAAAAGCGGCCTTAATTTTTGAGTTTGGTAGTTTTATGAGAAATGTGATCGGAATAGAGTTTGGTGGGATGGCTGAAGGCTATGTAAAACAAATAATTATCGTGCCAACTAAGACCAATACGGCATTGTACACCTCCGCTTTTTTTACTTTTTTTTGGGGGAAGAGAATTTATTAATTTTGAATCAATATAACATATCGAAATGATAGAATTACCGGTGATTTCAAAAGTGTCCGATGAGTATATTAAAAAACCAAACTGGCTGCGAGTAAAACTTCCAGTGGGTAAAGATTATGCGAACGTTCGTAAAATTGTAGATGAAAATAAGTTGCACACCATTTGTGAAAGTGGGAACTGCCCAAATATGGGAGAATGCTGGGGTGCTGGAACGGCCACCTTCATGATTTTAGGCAATGTTTGCACACGTAGTTGTACTTTTTGTGCGGTAGCCACAGGAAGGCCTACCGAGTATGATGAAGCTGAGCCTCAGCGTGTCGCAGAAGCCATTGCAACCATGGGTGTAAAACATGCAGTACTAACTTCAGTTAATCGCGATGAGCTTAAAGATCGGGGTGCTGAAATATGGTATCAAACGGTAAAGTTGGTAAAAGAATTAAGTCCAAAAACGACTATCGAAACTTTAATACCAGATGTTAAGAATAATTGGGATGCTTTACAACGGATGGTTGAAGGGGGACAAGAAGTAGTTTCTCACAATATGGAAACGGTAGAAAGACTGTATAGGAGGGTTAGGCCTCAAGCAAAGTATTCTAGAAGCTTAGAACAAACTTCACGTACTTACCGGATGGGCAAGCGAACTAAATCAGGTATCATGCTGGGCCTTGGAGAAACTGAAGAAGAAGTTTTAAGGGCTATGGATGATCTTGTAGAGGCTGGTTTACATATTTTGACTTTGGGACAATATTTACAACCTACTAAAATGCATATTGAGGTAGCAGAATTCATCCACCCTGATCAATTTGAGAAGTATAAGGAGGAAGGTTTAAGAAGGGGATTGAAGTATGTTGAGTCAGGTCCTTTAGTACGCTCATCTTATCATGCTGAAAGGCATGTAAATGTAAAGATTAAATAAAGATTCAATTTATTTTGTATCGATGATCTCTTCAATGTTATTTTTAATTTTAAAACAAATCTCGTCAAGGGGTAAATCATTAATGTCTTCTCCAAAAGGGTCTTCAATTTCTTCTGAAATTAGCTCGATACTAACTAAAAAATAAAAGACGAGCATGACTATAGGGACTGTCCAATACCCAAATTGCATGGTAAGACTAATTGGCAGTGTCAATGTATATATAAATAAAAATTTCTTGCAAAACATGCTAAATGAAAATGGGATTGGGGTTGTTTTAATTCTCTCGCAACCACCTATCATATCTAGAAAACCTTTTAATTCTTTGTCTAGAAGAAAAAATTGATAGCCATCAATTACCCCATTTTTATAAAGGCTATTAGTTTTGTTGAACAATGCATTGGCTAATTTATTTGGTCTATGCGTGCTGGCGATAACACCTTTTCTTAAGGACTCATCCGGTAAAGACAATTCACTTATAAGAGTGCTGTCTCGGAGATGCTCCTTAGTCGCAAAAGGGATGTTTGTAATCATTTTACAAAAAAAAATTCGCTCATCTATTTTATCTAATGGTAGAATATTATTAACCTTTATGGCAAGATTTCTGGTATCATTTACTAATTTTCCCCACAATTTTCTTCCCTCCCACCAGCGATCATAAGCAGTATTAATTCGAAAAACAAGAAAGAGGCCAAGCATTACTCCAATAATGGAATGAAATTGTATAGTACTTTCGTAATGGAGCTGAGCAATATCAACCACAATAGCCACGTAAGCAGTTGAAAATATGCCTACAAATGAAATGAGTGGTAGTAATGATTTAAAAACATATCTACTGTAGACATCAAAAATGAGTGACGCCCAGGATTTAGGATTATATTTTATCATAATTTTCAGATTCGCGATTCACGCGGGGTTTTCTAAAAAGCCAGTTGATACCAATTTATTGGACTTTAAGGTTACCCTAATAGGAGTCCTTTTGAATAGGTTTATTGTGGCTTCTGTTTATAACTAATAAGTAATTTAATTCGGTAATTTTTAAATACAATAATAATAGTATTACTATTAATTAGCAAATTTGTTACTTGATCCGTTTAAAACAACAGCTCAACCATAGTTTTTTGTAATTGAGATTTCTATTTTTCTAAAAAGATTAAGGGTCATGGATTTATTTAGATGAGGCCGATTGCATATTTTTAGCTTGATTAGACCGTGGTTATGATTGAGTGATGCTGTCTACAGCTATTGCTCCTTTTAACCTTAATCTTTTTTATAACTATTTGAGGCCTTAGTTTTTGTTAATGGCTCCGTTAGCATATCATCATTAAAAATGATTCCTGCATATTCTAATTGTTTTCGAAGTAAATATGTAATTAGTTTTTGGAGAATGCAGCTGGGAAAAGGTTTTTTCTAGATTTTGTTTAACCACGTGTGCGGCTATTATGGTTTGAACGGAACCTGTTTTGATTAAGGCAATATAAGTCTCCAATTCTTTTTTGTGATAACTTAATATATCCGCGACTTCTAATTCTGAAATACTTGGGAGGAATCATGACCTTGACAATGTTTAAGGACAGTAGCTAAATTGTGAGCTTTGTACCCTCCGATTAAAGCTTGCGCATGTTTTGAGTAACTCTTTCAAGGTCACACGGCATATCACTTAAATCAATTCGGCGTTTTAAGAATGTTATATTTACAGAAAGATTAACTAGATACCTTCCTCCATTTTCAAAGAATCAGTCACATAATTGGAAGTTGTAATTACATTACAACACAAGTGAATAAAGATTTTTTAAGAAAGAAAGGTGTTTTATGTATTATAATATTCAAAGCACATGAATTGCTCTTGATTATATTTATGAACGCATTATCAACTGCTAAATTTTGTATATTTAATATAACCTCCATTGTATTTAAGGTTTAGGAGGTTTTGTATACTTTACGTAAAAAAGAGCTATAACATATTATAATAAAAGCTTCACTAACAGTCTACAGGGAACTATTAGTATTTTATCTTATTTGTCAAAAAATAACTTTGATTTACTTAGTGCACAATAGAATAAGAGTATAAAAAGGGCCAAAAACTACCTTTTTCATATTCTGATCATTTTTTCAATGGGGAGGCCACTGAGTGTTTGTTGACCCATCATGAGATCTGCTGTAAGACAAGAATGGACTGGTAATATCCCAATAATATGGCCGATTGAGAATTGATTTTTATCAATGTTTTTGGGTAAATGTATGATGCCATGCTCTTGAGATATTTTTTTAAGGTATACATCCTCTAAAATTTTCCAACCATTATTTGTAAAATTAACAATTTGACCAAAATGCTTATAGGGGGTCATTACAAAATCTTTAGAGAAATGTATGGCTCCACCATAGATGACCACTTCATTTCTATCATAATGCTCTGCCACAATTGGACATGCCATAGCCACAGCGATTTGATCTACCGTACACGAGCCTATCAAGGTTTGTGTCACATCATAATAAACGAAGTTTCCGCATCGAAATTCAGATATCAAGTTGAAATTTTCAGAGACAGAACAAGAAGGAGTATCACCATAGCTTACAAAGGGAGGATTTACAAATTTCTCTACCAAGGTTTCCAGTTTTGAAAGACTACTGCTATGTGTTTTTTCAATGTCATTTAGACCACGAGCATCATAGGTATGCCCAGCATGTGCCATTAACCCAGAAAATTGACATGTTGAATTTCCTTGATTAGCTAAAGACAAAATCGATTTCCAATTACTGGCATCAATGCCTGTCCTTCCATAACCGACATCTATTATAATCATATATTGAATGGGATTTTTTACATAGGATTTAAGATGACTCAAGGCTTCTTGAGATTCAATTGATACCTTTATTTTTATGTTTTTGGCTAATTCATTGAGCCCTTGACATTCCAATATGTTGTAAGGGAAAGCAATATGGATATCATCCCAATTATGTTTGTAAAAATAATGGGCCATCGCTAAAGAAGATACAGCAATTTGTTTTACTCCTATTTTGCGAAACCACCGCGCTACGGTCGCAGATTGGTGAGTTTTAAAATGAGGTCTAAAAATCAGATTTAATTTTTTGGCCTTGTCAGCCATAAAGGCAATGTTTCTTCTTGCTTTCTTTTCATCGATGATTAAAGTAGGGCGATTGATTTTCATGATTGATTGTGATCGATCAAAAGTTTGACAATCTCAACAAAATAGGCACCGTTATCATGGCCATACCAACTCATTGAGCGTGGCTCGTATTTTTCTAAATCGTACCATTTGTCATCAGTGACATACCCTGCATAGCCGCCGTTAAACGAGGAGATAATTAGATTTAAATTTTTGGATTTAGCATATTCATACAACTCTATTGCCAGTTCACCGGAGAAATCACAAGGTAATCCGATCATCACC
>CACLDR010000061.1 GCA_902605755.1 uncultured Marinoscillum sp.
TATCAAAGTTTAAAATAAATACTACCTTATATTTTTTTAGATCAATATAAAATTAATCGAGTCTTTTTCAATTATTTTCAATTCTGTCAAAATTATGATCACAAACACAATTAAATCCCCTTAATTTCCTGGTAGGTAACCAATTTTTCTCTAATCTTACGCACTTCAGAACTTGGATTGAGTTCGCGTTTAATATTTTGTCATTAATTTTTTTTGGACCTTAAGGGTTTTGACAATAATGATCTAATAAATTAACTGATGGATAAATTTCTAGAAAGGAAATTAAAGCATGCATGTGAGCAAAAGTTTAACATTTCTTTAATAGATATGAAAGACTGTTGTGTAACTAATCAGGATTACATGCTACTGTATTATGATGATAAAATTTTTCTAGTTATCGATTGTAGCTCATATCAAAATATAGTTAAGACCTCCATGGTGAAAGCCGAGGATAGTTATGTAAGAATTTCATGGGATATTTTAGTGAATTCTGAGATTGATTATTTCCATGATAACCCTAAGTATAGGGGTGTTCTATGGCAATCTTTAGATAGATTGGAGCGAGAATTCCTTCAGCATGAAATTCCTCTTGAGAAAGTGAAAAAGGATGTTTATTGGGAAAGAATTTATACAAATCCAGTGATTTACCAAAAGGCTTTGAAGGCCCTTTATGATACTTTTCCTAAAAAAGATAAACTTCTTAATAACATAGTTCGAATGGGTTTTAATGAAAATTGTGGGGATCTTTTAATTAATTGTAAAAAGATTGACAGGATTGAAGTTTTCACAAGGTGCATTCAATTTAACAGTCATTTACTGATGATATTCGGTAACAGAAAATCTGATATGGATGAAAGTTTTATTGATTTTTATAGCACTAAAGGTTCTAGATATAAAAATTTGTATGATACTCTGATGGCAAATAGGTTTAATTAAATTGTTATTCCCATCTTAATAACTATTTAAATAACGTAGAAACGCACAAATTTATTTTTTACAATTAATAAAATTGGGTTTAGGTAATGTCCAATATGGTGTTTCTGCATTGAATGCATAACATTCTTTAACATTTTTTACGTCCCAAGAACTAAGATCTTGGTTAAAAAAGAGGGCATCAATAAACATGCCATGCATATTAGTTACATTACTGACGTCCCAACGGCCTATTGATTGATTGAAATTTGTTGAGTAAAACATTTCATACATATTTGTTACATTACTTATTGTCCAAGAACTGATATCTTGATTGAAGGATTCCGCTCCAATAAACATTTCTCGCATATTTGTTACATTGCTGACGTCCCAAGAACTGATATCTTGATTGAAAGATCTAGCCCAAGAAAAAAGGCCCTTCATGTTTTTTACATTACTAACGTCCCAAGAACTGATATCCTGATTAAAAGAAGATTTTTCATAAAATAAATAAGGTAGAGATGTTATTTTAGTAGTTACCACTTTTGTAATATCTTCGCTATTCTTCACCATTTGAGAAAGTAAATTATAGTCTACCACCAAATAGTTGGTTCCCTCTAGGAGATAATATGTTCCAATTTTAGCACTATCGGTCGCTTTGATGGTAATTCCATTTTTATCACGATATATCTCTTCATCATTAAATGGGTCAATTTTACACTTATCGAAGCGGGGTTTACTTTTTGTCCATTTTGGTGTATTTTGATTAAAACTTAAGCATTCTGTTGTGTTCATCACATTCCAATTATACAAATCTTGATTGAACGCATTTGCATTAGAAAATATTTGGTTCATATACCTCACATTAACTACATCCCAAGTACTAATATTTTGATTAAAAGAAGTCGCTCCGAAAAACATTTGATTCATATCATTAACATTGCCTACGTTCCAAGAGCTAATGTCTTGATTGAAAGAAATTGCCCCAGAAAACATATTGGACATATCCGTGACATTACTCACGTCCCATGAGCTAATATCGTGATTGAAAGACGTTGCCTGAGAAAACATCAAAGACATATCTTCCACGTTACTTACATCCCAAGAATTTATATCTTGGTTGAATAATTTTATCTCAGCAAATAAACCACTCATATTTTTTACATAAGTAGTAACTACTCTCGAAACATCTTCATTATTCACAACCATCTCATAGAGCATGGCCGAATCTACAACTAAGTATGTCTTTTCCTCCAATATGTATGATTTTCCTATGATGAGGTGAACGTTTTCAATTGCTTTTACTGTTTTATCATTGTCAGCAAAATAGATAAGCGATTTGACGGGAGCATCCCGTTTATCTTCACCACAATTTGTAGATAGTAAAAGTGAACAAAGGACACTTAATAACACAATGTGTTTGAAATTGTTCAATACGGTTAAATTATTATCGTCAAAACTAATAAATATTTTCTATCCTTTTCGAATTTTTCCCATTCCACGGTGTAGTTAAAGGCAATTCAATATTTTAAGTGGTTTGCGGTAGGCATGAGATATGTGGAAAAAGAAGAATAAAAAATACAATTTCAACGCAAGTACCTACCAGTAAATTCGACTGAGCATTTTTTTTGCTATATTAATTGTGAAGCGAGCTGAAACATTGGTGATAATAAGTTTAAGGCTTATAGGTAATATTCTGTTAAAACTATTTACATTATTTAAAAGATGTCAAGAAAAGGTCATTTTTTGTAGGCTTCATCAGACTTTGTAGTAACTATAACTATCCTCACTATATAATATCGGCTAAGAAAGAAAGAAAAAATAAAAGAAGCACATAAAGTTTAATTAACTAATGTGAATATAAAAACTCAGCAGAGGGATCATCTAAATGGGTTTTCAAATAAAAATTAACTAATTTTATCAGTGAAATTGATTAAAAAAAGAAAATTGGGTTTAAAAAAAATATGAAAAAGTTAATATTAATTTTAACAGTTTTTATTTCAAGTTGCACCAAGGAAAATGTAATTCCTGAAGGAACTACTAATTCGGAGGATGCTGCTGTAGTAGGAAGTTCAAGTTTTTTTGAGGATAATTTTACAAATAAAACAGTAGTAGTTGCGGGTGGAACGATTGAGGACGGTGCTGTTGTTTGGATTAATGATAAAAAAATTCTGTTGTTGAATGATGCTTTAGAGGCTACTGGTTTATTTCATAGTGATAATAAAATTTACGTGACTGGATGGACATATGGTGGTAAAGGGAGTGTGTGGACTATGGATTTAGATGGTTCTAACCAGACAGTTATGGAACTAGAGGGAAAATTCTCAGAAGGTCAGAGGATTATGGTTCATAATGGAGATATATATGCTGGTGGATTTTTTGATAATGGATCATGTTATTGGAAAAATGGATCCAAAATCGATTTAACAAAAAATGCCGATTCCATGAGTTGGGGACTTGCCATGGATTCTAATGATAATCTATTTAACGTTGGTTATTATATGTCGCAACATCATTCTTTAATACCAGCCTTTTGGAAAAATGGCAAACGGAATAATTTAAAAAGACCTCAACATGGTGATGGCGAAGCCAAGTACATAAAGATTATTGGAAACAAAAAAATAATTGGCGGAACTACTTCAGCGCCACACAATTTTTTAGGTTATATAACAAAACCTACATATTGGATTAACGGGAATAGAAAGACTGGCCAAATTGGATCAATTGATGAGGGATGGCAGAATTGTGATGTTTTCGCTATGTTTGTTGATGTCGAGGAAAATGTTTATCTGGCAGGTTTTTCTCAAGATATGGAAGGTGAATATCCAACTTATTGGAAAAATGGACAAAAACATTTAATATCAAACGGTGATGTCACAGGTGTAATTAGAAGTGTAAAAGTAATAGAAGGAGATGTAATAGCCGCTGGAACCTTGTCTTATTTTCCAGGAACTCCCTGTCTGTGGGTAGGGGATGACAAACTTTATATTTATGATGAAAATGCAGTTGGTGAGGTTTGGGATATGCTAATAATCAATTCTTAGTGAAAAATGAATGTTATTACTCCTAGCGTCATAATGATTTTACTCGGGGAACACTATATCTCGGTGACATCCTGTATCTAATATGTAAAGTTAAACCACCATCTACTTCAGTTTTGCTTTTATCTATAAGTATTATCCTAGGTCCTTATATGGTGAATAGTAGCATTTGTTTGTATTAAATGCTATCGGCAACCTAATATCTGTCATATGCAGTACCTTAAATAAGCCATTATTCCAACTCGGAATTTGGATTATCTTAACCTAGCTGGTCAATAAATTAATTAAAGAAATAATTTTTAAGAAACCTAGGTCTTTGAATTTTGGTAGTTCTATTTACTTTTTTTTAGGAATTCTTTAATCTCATTTGAGCCAAAATACATTTTGCTGATGAGTTCAACAACTTCTTTCGTTATTGTCTCTGCTGATTTAGTCATTTTTAGCTGAAATTCAGTTTGATCCATTGAAATCAATTTATTCTCCTGTTGATTTATTTGAATTTCTGTGTGCAAATGGAACCTTAAAAGTTTTTCTAGGGAAATCTTAGTCTCAGGGTAATAAACTTGAAATTGGTCTAAATTTTTGCAAGTCGTTTTTAAAACTCGATAAGGCCTCTGCAGACCTAATTCACTTTTAAAACGGAGCGCTTTATATACATTAGGGGAGTTTTGACCATGAGAAGAGTTTGACGTTAGTATTATTATTAAAGCAATCAGTACTATTTTCATCTAATATTTCAGGGTTAATTTATTTTAAATCGCTCTTTGATTTTCTATTTTAAAAATATTCAAGCATTTAGTGTTATGTCGTTAATATACATAACTATTTCAAAAACTTTACTCCCATCTGTATCATTTTCTTTTAAAATAGCTTTCAGTACAATAAATTAGGATTCCTACAATTCACACGATTTTACCGAATTTTGATCTTTTAACCCTTAATTTTCTACAGGTTTTAAAATAAGAAACTTTTTGTTTTTTTGATTATTTAAATCGCTTATAATATCGCTTAAAGAAAAAGGATTGGCACTTTCAAAATATATTTTCTCTTTTGTTATTTGCATATGAACTATAATCGGAGAAAGAAATATTATGAATGCACAAATTATTTTCAATTTTATTTCAATAAATTTTAATTTCATTTTTTTTTGAGAAGTGTCTCTTGGTAGCTTTCTAGACTTAAGTATTACTTCAAAAGAAAATTGAAGTTGATTAAAAAACGGGGCATTATACTGAATACCAAAGTTTTAGCCTCTAATAATTTTTGTTTCATCCCAGAATTTAAATTTCATTAAAAGCTTCGGAATGTTCGATAGG
>CACLDR010000062.1 GCA_902605755.1 uncultured Marinoscillum sp.
AAAAGATTCCTCTAAAAATATCATTACCTCTGATACATTGTATCTATCTAAAATTTTTCAATGGTACTCAGGAGATTTTAATTTAAATCAAACCCTTTATGAAAATCTTTCTATTTGGTCAGGGGTCTCCATAAATGATTTGGCCATTAAACAATTTAAAGATTACAACTGGTCACTGAATGAACAACCTAGACTTTGAAGAAATTTAGTTTCCTATGAATTTTCGACCGATACTATAATAGGTAAAATTTAATTTTTTCATGTGGTTAAGTTCGTAAAGATTTCGGCCATCAAAAATGGCTTTATTTTTCATTTTTGAGGCAACAATACTGAAGTCAGGTGTACGAAAAATAGGCCACTCAGTCATGATTAACAAAGCATCGACATCTTCCAAAGCATCATACTGATTTTTTGCATAATAAATTTGATTTCCCATTAATTTTTGAACATTATTCATGGCTTCAGGATCATAAACTCTCAGAGTCACTCCTTCTTTTAAAAGTAGTTTAATATTGACTAATGCAGGGGCCTCTCTGATATCATCGGTGTAGGGTTTGAATGCCAAGCCCCAAATTGCAATCATCTTGTTCTTTAAAGGACCTAAATAGGATTTGATAGGATCGATAAGCTTTATTTTTTGTTGTTTATTGACTTTAATGACAGCTTTAAGCATGTCAAAACCATAATCCACTTTTTTTGCTGATTCAGATAGGGCCTGGACATCTTTTGGAAAACAGCTTCCACCATATCCCGTACCCGCAAATAGAAACCGTTTACCAATTCGAGTATCCGTGCCGATACCCTGCCTTACAGCATCTACATCTGCACCTAGTAGTGAACAAAGATTAGCAATTTCATTCATGAAGGTGATCTTAGTTGCTAAAAAAGCGTTGGCAGCATATTTAGTTAATTCTGCTGACTTTACATCCATGAAGATGATAGGATTTCCTTGTCTCACAAAAGGGGCATATAATTGCTGCATTAGTACCTTAGCTTGGCTTGAATCGGATCCAATAACTACTCGATCTGGCTTCATAAAATCATCTACAGCAACTCCCTCACGTAAAAATTCAGGATTAGAAACCACATCAAAAGCTGCTTTTGCTTTTTTGGCAATGGCTTGACTGACTTTAGCTGCCGTCCCGACGGGAACAGTACTTTTGTCTACAATTACGGTATAACGATCTAACAATCCTCCTAGCTCATCTGCGACTTTTAGAATATATTGTAAATCTGCAGATCCATCTTCTTCAGAAGGTGTTGGAAGGGCTAGAAAAATGATTTCTACTTCCTTAATACCTTCTTCTATATCGGTCGTAAAAAAAAGACGATTTTGATTGAGATTTCGTTTAAAAAGAGGTTCTAATCCGGGCTCATAAATCGTAATAGTACCCGAATTTAATTTTTTTATTTTATCAGAATCTATGTCGATACAAGACACTAGATTGCCTGTTTCAGCAAAGCAAGTTCCTGTGACTAGGCCTACATATCCTGTTCCAATTACAGCAACCTTCATAACATAGGTTTTAAAAATGCAAGTTTAATAAAAAGAATACATTAAAAATAGTGGTCATTGATCAGAAAAATTTACTCTTGACTGAAATTTTTCCAAATCAAAAAAAAGTTTGAGAAGATTAAGCTTTTAATCTTGGGTCATTTTAAAAGCTTCAATCAACAATAATAAAATAGTTGGTACCTAAACTTCTATTTTATGATGTTTCCTTTTGTGGACATATTATATATTGTATATTTGCGGTCCTTTTGTAAATTAAAAAATATGATTGTAATTAATATAAAGGATAATGAATCTATAGATCGAGCTCTTAAAAGATTTAAGAAAAAATTTGAAAAAACAGGTGCCTTAAGGGAGCTAAGATCTAGGACCTTTTTCACCAAACCCTCTGTTGTTAGAAGAGAACAAATTAAAAAAGCAGCGTACATTCAGAATTTACGTGACTTAGAATCAAAATAATTTGGTTTAGTTCTTTTTTAAACTTTTTGTTTGTAACTTAGAAGAAGCTTTAAGTGTTCTCAAGTTGCTCTCCATGAATGGTCGAAAAATTTCTTAATTTTCTCATTTACGAAAAAAGGGTTAGCCGAAATACCTCACTGGCTTATGAGAAAGACTTATGCCAATTTTTTACTTTTATACAAGCTCAATTCCATCTTAATTCTGAACAGGAAGTCATTCATACCCATTTAAGGGCATGGATTGTTTCATTACTTGAGTCCCAATTTAATCCTGTATCTGTTAATAGGAAAATTGCATGTCTAAAATCTTATTTTAAGTTTATGCGTGCGAGAGGCTTTGTTGTAAAAAACCCTGCTTCTAGGATAAGACCTCTCAAAACAGAAAAAAAACTTCCTTTTTTTCTTAGATTAAGTGAAACAACCTTTTTGCTCGATCACATCGAATATGAAAATTCCTTTTCAGGAAAGCGAGATCAATTAGTCATTGAACTGTTTTATGCTTCAGGGATTAGGCTTTCTGAGTTAATTAATTTGAAGGAAGATGATGTTAATTTTTATGATGGGACTTTGAAGATATTAGGAAAGCGAAATAAAGAGAGGTTGGTTCCTATTAACGAGTTTTTGATCAAGATGATTGAGTCTTATCTTCGAGAATACAAGTTTGAAGAGAAATTAAAAGGTTATTTGTTGCTTACTGACAAGAAAAAACAAATGTATCCCATGTTCGTACATCGCTTAGTTCAGAAATATTTAAGCCAAATTACGACTTCAAAAAAGTGCAGTCCACACATACTCAGGCATACTTTTGCTACGCATATGTTAGATAAGGGGGCTGAATTGAATGCAGTAAAAGAACTTCTGGGTCATACTAGTTTGGCAGCGACTCAGATATACACGCATAATTCTATGGAGAAACTTAAAAAAACTTTTGACCAAGCTCATCCAAAGGCATAATTATTAACTTAAACCAAGAACGCTATGAAACTTCAAATACACTCTGTAAGGTTCGATTCAGATTACAAACTCATTAATCTGATAAAGAAAAAGCTCGTTAAGCTAGAGACGTTTTATAATCGGATAATAGATGGAAAAGTTTTTTTAAGAATAGTGAATGATGAATCCAGAATCAACAAAATAATAGAGATAAAGCTAAATATTCCTGGAAATCAATTATTTGCCAAAGAACGTGCTAGGACCTTTGAAATAGGTGCGGATGAAGTTACTGAGGCTCTGAGAAGACAGATCAAAAAGGTTAAGGAGAAACAATTATTTATTGAAAGAAAGAGACTGATAGATCACTCATTATAGGCCCACCCTATGAAATCTTTCATATCATTTATAGTAATACCTTCTTCCGCGAGCAGTTGTCTAAGAAGGTCTACTTTTTTATAGTTTTTTGTTGCTTTTGCTTTTGCATAATCTTCCAGTAAAAATTTTAGAAGATTATGACCATTGATGTTTTTCTCTGGTTTTATTCCCAGTATCTCTTCGGTAAAGGTTAGTAACGTGGTTTTCATGCGATTAAATGTTGCTTGGTTTATATCTGTTAGGGATAATTGTTTTGAATAAAATGAATTTACTTTTTTGAGTAAGTTAAATAAGTGGCCAATGGTTAAAGCGGTATTAAAATCATCGTTCATGGCATTGTGACAATCATCACATATTTTACTAATTTGATTAATTAGTGCTGCATTGACATTTAATGCATCATGCTTTGGATAAATCATTTCTTTGAGTATTCGGATGCCATTGGCTAACTTTGTATAGCCTTTCAAGGATCCATTTAAAGCCTCATTTGAAAAATCTAAAGTACTTGCATAATGAGATTGGAGCATAAAAAACCGGATAGCCATGGGAGAATAGCCCCGATCAAGCAACTTATGATTGCCATATATAAGTTGCCAAGGTAAAAAAGAATTGCCCAAAGATTTAGACATTTTTTGTCCATTGACTGTAAGCATATTGGTGTGCATCCAATATTTAGCAGGTTCTTTATCTAAGGAACCCAAGCATTGTGCAATTTCACAGTCATGATGTGGAAATTTAAGATCTAATCCACCGCCATGTATGTCAAATTGTTTTCCTAAATACTTTGTGCTCATCACAGAACATTCGAGATGCCAACCTGGGAATCCATAACTCCATTTTGTTTTCCACTTCATGATATGATTGGGAGCAGCTTTTTTCCATAAAGCAAAATCGAGCGGATTTTTTTTATCATCTTGACCCTCTAAAGTTCGGCTTTGATTAATTAGGTCTGCCATTTTTCTCCCACTTAATTTGCCATATGGGTGTAATTTATTGTATTTGATGAGGTCGAAATAAACGGATCCATTAGCTTGATAGGCAAACCCCCTGGATAGGAGGGTTTCAATCATTTCAATTTGCTCTAATAAGTGTCCAGTGGCGGAAGGTTCAATGTCTGGAGGCAATACATTGAAGGTTTTCATCACATTATGAAAATCGTTAGTAAATTTTTGTACAATTTCCATAGGCTCCAGCTTGTCTATTCGGGCTTTTTTAGAAATTTTGTCTTCACCGTTGTCGAGCAGGTGACCAACATCCGTGATATTTCTTACATATCGTACTTTGTAACCCAGAAATTTTAGGTACCTATTGATGATATCAAAGCTGATGAAAGTTCTTAGGTTGCCTAGGTGTACATTGCTGTAAACAGTAGGGCCACAGACATACATTCCTACTTTGGGAGAGTTAATAGGTTCAAAAAGCTCTTTCTTTCTAGTCAAAGAGTTGGTTAGTTTAAGTTTTCCTATCGTCACAATTAACAATTTTTTTGCTATGTGCAAAAATGCATGATGCTTTTATAACAATCGAATTTGAATTGAGTTTTTTTTGAATTACTTTTGTTATTACAATATAGAATTGAACAGAGGGGACACAGGTCCCCTCTTTTATTATTTAGAAATGGATGACACACTTGTTCAAAAGTTAATTGTTGAATTGGAGCTAATAATTGATGAGTTCCCAGAATTGTTTTTGGTGGAATTAACCGTGACGGGGGTTTTAGGAAAGCAACTTGTTTTGGTTTTGATAGATAGCGAATTAGGTTTACCAATCGAGATGTGTTCATTAATCAGTAGAAAAC
>CACLDR010000063.1 GCA_902605755.1 uncultured Marinoscillum sp.
ATCCAAAACCTTACCAGAAATGATCATTTCAATATCAGATATAAAATATAAGTTACCTGTAGAAATTAAAATTTTTTCGGAATTGCCAGGTCAAAGCATACGTCTTATTATGGATCAGGATAATGAATTGATGGTTTTTGAATCAAATAGAATCCTTTCCTATTTCAAATCTAGAGGTGATTTTGCGCTCTAAATAGACAATAATGATTTTGATTTCAATAAATGTGTATAAATTTGAGTTACAATTATGGTACTACAACAAGTAATTTAAATGAAATTCATAGTTAACTCTTCCTACCTACTCAAGCAGCTCAATGCCATTAATGGTGTAATTACTACCAATCCGGTAGTTCCAATTCTGGAAAATTTCCTTTTTGAAATCTTGGAGGGTACTTTGACCATTACTGCTTCAGATCTTCAAACATCCATGATAACTGAGTTGGAAGTTGAATCTAAAGAAGAAGGCAGTATTGCAATGCCTGCAAAAATCTTATTAGAGACGCTTCGAAATCTACCGGAGCAGCCCGTTAATTTCACCATAGAAGAGAGCAGCTATAGCATTGAGATTAGTTCAGATAACGGGCGTTACAAATTATCGGGTGAGAATGCCACAGATTTTCCTCGGGTCCCTTCGGTATCAGATGGTTATTCAGTTAATATTCCCTCTGAAGTACTAGGTATGGCCATCAGCAATACGATTTATGCGACGAGTAATGATGAATTAAGACCCTCAATGACAGGTGTCTTTCTTAGACTGGATGAAACGAATACAACTTTTGTTGCTACTGATTCACATCGCTTGATTAGATATCGTAGGGTGGATATTACCAGTGATATGGCGCACAGCATGATTATACCTCGTAAAGCTTTGACTTTATTGAAGGCAACGCTGCCCTCAGAGGTTACAAACGTGACGATGGAATTTAATACGTCTAATGCATTTTTTGACTTTAATAAGATCAAAATGATTTGTAGGCTAATTGATGAGCGTTATCCAGATTATGAAAATGTGATCCCTGCCGATAATGAGAATAATATCACCATAGGTAAATCGGAATTATTAAGCTCTTTGAAAAGAATAGCTATTTATGCCAATAAAACCACTCATCAAGTAAGATTAAAAATAACAGGAAGTGAATTGATGATATCTTCAGAAGATTTAGATTTCTCCAATGAGGCGAATGAGCGTTTAGTTTGTGAGCACGATGGCCAAGATATCGAGATAGGTTTTAATGCCAAATTTTTAATTGAAATGCTGAGTAACATATCCTCTGAACAAATTACCTTTAAGCTAAGTGCTCCAAACAGGGCTGGTCTGATTGAACCCTCAAATAAAAACGAAAATGAGAATATCTTAATGCTTGTTATGCCTGTCATGTTGAACAATTACGTTTGATAATTAAAGAGGTTTAGTATCTATTTGGATCCCAAAAGAAGAGTTGGTTACTTAATTTACTAGGATTTTTTTAAGTCCTCTAAATCTTGAAAAATAAAACTTATCTGATTTTACGGATCTATTAGATTTCTCGACTATTACTAAAAGTTAATAATAATGTTAAATCTGTTAAAAAGTAATGGTTTATCTCAGTTCAGTAACTGTCCAGATGTGAGCAATAAAACTACTTAGCGTTATAATAGTCCTAGTTAAGCTAAAAACTCAAAACGAATACTTATTCAATTGATACAGCTTTGCCAGCGGCCTTCCAACCATTTATGCCACTAGATAATTCATATATTTGCTTGAAGCCCATTTCTTTCATTAAAACTACGGTTTTAGTGCTTCTTCCTCCTGCAGCACAATAAATAAGCATAGGTTGATTACGATCAAGGTTGCCAAAAGTGATTTTCATATTTTCAAATTGATTAAAATCAATATTGGTCGCACCATAGATATGTCCGCTTTTATATTCAGCTGGTGTTCTTACATCTATCAGGAAGGCGTTCTCGAGTGTGTTTAATTTGGTTTCAAAAGTGTCGACTTCGACATGCTCAATTATAATTTGTTGTTGAGTATGTGTTGTGCAACACAAGCTCACAAATATTAAGCTGAGGAGGTTGATGTTGTATAAAACTTTCTTATTATTTTCTTTTATTGAAACCATTTTAAAAGATAAAAAAATGAGAGATAGATATTTTAATTATTTTTTCTTTTTTGCTGTAGACTTTCCACCCCGACCTTTTTTTTCGGGTGCTGCATCAGCCAATTCCTTACATTCTTCAAATGTGAGCGATTCAGGAGACTTTTCTTTAGGTATTTTCACATTTTTCTTACCAAATTTAATGTATGGTCCAAATTTTCCATTAATGACAAATACACTTTCATCTTCATCAAATGTTTTGATGTATTTATTGGCATCTTCTTCCCGTTTTTCTAAGATTAAGACAATGGCGGCTTCTTGCTCTATGGTAAGAGGATCTTGTTCGGGCTTCAACGATATAAATTTACCTGAATGCTTTACATAAGGCCCATACCTGCCTACATTAACATGGATTTCAGCTTCTTCGAAGCTACCAATGATTCGAGGTAATTTGAATAGTTCGATGGCATCTTCAAGAGTTATTTTGTCTAAAAATTGACCTTTTCGAAGGCTGGCAAATTTAGGTTTTTCTTCATCATCAAGGTTACCCAATTGTACATAAGCACCAAATTTTCCAAGTCGGGCACTAATGGGTTTACCAGTGATAGGATCTTCACCAATCAAACGATTTCTATTATTTACATCTGATCTTTTTAGTTGATCCGATTCTTCTACCCGTGCATGAAAGGTTTCGTAAAATGATTTGATCATTTTTGTCCAATTGATTTTTCCATTTGCGATGTCATCAAATTCTTGCTCAACATTCGCCGTAAACTTTACATCAATGACTGTCGGGAAATGTTCCACTAAAAAATCATTTACGATTAATGCGGTATTGGTAGGGAAAAGTTTATTTTTTTCGGTACCTGTGATCTCAACTTTAATTTCGCTTTGAATTTTTTGGTTAGATAAGATCATCTCTCGATAAGATCTTTCACGGCCATCTCGATTTTCCTTCTCGATGTAATTTCTTTTGATGATTGTTGAAATAGTAGGTGCGTACGTTGAAGGTCTACCAATACCCATTTCTTCTAATTTTTTTACTAAACTTGCTTCAGTGTATCTCGGTTGGGGTCTTGAAAAAATTTCTTTAGCGACAATTCTTTGGAGCATTAGTTGCTGTCCTATATGTAGAGGGGGAAGCATATCTTTTTGATCATCGTCCTCGTCATCATCTTTCGATTCCAGATAAACCTTTAAAAAACCTTCAAATTTAATTACTTCTCCAGTGGCAACGAATTTTTCTTCCGTTGTTGAGATGGCAATTGTAGCAGTTGTTTTTTCAAGTTTTGCATCAGACATTTGGGAGGCAATAGCACGTTTCCAAATGAGTTCATACAAACGATTTCCAGCTGAGTCGGTTCCCGCATTTTGTTGGTTAAAATTCGTAGGCCTGATTGCTTCATGTGCCTCTTGGGCATTTTGATTTTTAGTTTTGAATTTTCTTGGTTCACTAAAATCGATGTTATATGAATTTAAAATCATATTTTTCGCATTTTCCCTAGTATCATCAGAAAGATTTAACGAATCCGTTCTCATGTATGAGATCTTCCCAGATTCATATAATTTTTGTGCTACCTGCATGGTCATAGAAACTGGAAATCCTAATTTTCTTGCTGCCTCTTGTTGGAGTGTTGAAGTGGTAAAAGGGGGTGAAGGCGATTTTTTTGTAGGTTTAGTGACTAAATTTTCGATCGAGAAATCAGCAGATTTACACTTCTCAAGAAAATTTTTAGCCTTTTCTTGAGATTTAAATTTGTTGGGCAATTCTGCTTTTAAAATTTTTCCCTCATTGAGATTAAAAAATGCCGTGATTTTGAAATTTGTTGAACTTAGAAAAGTATCAATCTCGCGCTCACGTTCAACGACCAATCTGACAGATACTGACTGTACTCGACCTGCTGAAAGTCCATATTTAATCTTTTTCCATAAAACGGGTGATAATTCATATCCCACTATGCGGTCAAGTACTCTTCGGGCTTGTTGGGCATCCACTAAATTCTGATCGATTGTTCTAGGATTATCAATGGCATTTTTGATGGCATTTTTTGTAATTTCCCTAAAAACAATGCGTCGCGTGTTTTGATCTTTAAGGTCGAGGGCTTTACTTAAGTGCCAAGAGATGGCTTCCCCTTCGCGGTCATCATCAGAAGCCAAGTATACCATATCTGATTTCTTAACGGATTTTATTAAGTCTTTTATAACATCTTTTTTGTCTGCGGTTATTGCATAAGTTGGTTCGAAGTTATTTTCAATATCAATGGAAAGGTCATCTTTTGGAAGGTCTCTAATATGGCCATAGGATGATTTTACCTCAAAATCTTTTCCTAAATATCCAGCGATTGTTTTTGCTTTGGCTGGTGACTCCACTATGACAAGGTTTTTTCCCATTTTTTTCAAATTAAGTACCAAAGATGAATATTTTTCGAAAAATTAGTGACATCTTTTGGGTTCTCATTCTTTTTTTTATTTTTCTGATGTAATTTATTACAGAAAGGTTCAAATTTAATCCATGGTTAGAATTTTATTCTTAATGCGGCACAAATGAGCCCTAAATACTAGATCAAACTTT
>CACLDR010000064.1 GCA_902605755.1 uncultured Marinoscillum sp.
ATAACATTGCAGGACAAATACATCTTTTTGTTCATATAAACTTTTTGGTTTTGGAGTTGATGTCTTTAATCTATCAAGCTCTATTTCAGAAAGGTAAAATATTGATTTGTACGACTTGGAACTTGTGAAAGAGGACAATGCTAAGTTAACTTCAATGTCTAAGTTTTTTAGTAGAGTTTGATCCTCTTTTTATACTTGTTAGTAGTTGTTCCTAGATTTTTGATTGAGTAGTTTAGAGGATCTTATAAAATCTCTCTGCAGATAAGCTTTAAAGCTATTACGTAGACATATAAGTATTGAACATAAATTTTTATCTGGCGGGGAAAAATGCTTTAGAAAGGCTTATATGAGCTCCATGTACAGCGGTTCATCCCCTGCTACATGGATGCCCTAGACTATGTTGGAGGAAATGATCTCGAGGATAAAAAGTAACCTTACCATTCGATTAATCTTCTTTTAGTTTTTTAAGAGTCTTTCGAAAAGCAATTATGTCTACAACAACTAAAATTATGGCAACACTGGTGGAGCCTAGGTAAAAAAATAATCCCAGAATGTTGGTTTGTCCTCTCTTATAAAATCTGGGACAGTTATAAATGGAATCCAAACGAGTGTGAAACTGTTGCCGAAGAACTGTTTTAAAAAGAGTTTGAATTGATTCATAATGGTTAGTCCTAGAAGAAAAAACTTTAGCGATTAAGAATAATTAGTCATCATTTAGACTCATAATGTATGAATAAAATTCCCTCGTTACCTTAAAAAAATATCCATATTCCTCATGTAAGCTGTCATCACCTTTACCATTTATCGAATGGTATTTTTGTAGGTGACTTTTAAATTCTTGAAGATTTAATATTTTATATTTTTTACCGTAATCGTCGTCTATTGTTACCATTCCATTTATTTTTTGTTTTAATCAATATTAATAAATATTTTCCAACCTTAGTGAATTATTCTAACCAGAGGTATTTTTCAAGTCCAAATTAATTTTGTGTCATGGATCTGAGTTACGGCAAAATCAAGGTGCTGCATTAGAGAAGAGAAAAGGTAGCCAATTTAGAGGTACAGCTAACTGGAAATATGTTTACTGGCTCAATCAGATTGAGTTTTACGAGCTAAAACTTGAAGAGACAGGAGGAAACTGCGACATTGATGATCATGAGCGTGAGGCTTTTATTTCATAAAAAAAGTTATATAAATGTTTTCTAGAACTCTTGTCAGTTTAGTATTCGGTCATCGCTTCACACAATATTAACTTATCAAATATGGATTATTGATAAGACTTTAGATTTCCAACCATATAGTCTTTTACTAGTTTAACCTTACCTCTTTCCTTTAAAATATTAATAAATTCATCTTGACTTTGAAGTTTATCATAAAGCATCATATGATCGTGACCATCTTTTCCTGAAATAATTACCCAATGAGTTGCTCCATTGGGACGATTGATGTCATAGGCTCCAAAACCAACACTTCTTCCCTCAAATTCTTTTTTGAATTTTTTCACCATCTTTTCATGAGCAATTTTGAATTGGCTCGAGTTTTAACTTTGAAATCCCAAATATGTCTTTGTTTGTACTCCTCGTAGGTTCCATCTTGCCAACTTAAAATTCGGCCCGAATATTGCTCTCCCCACTCGGCGTGATTACTCATCTTGCTCTACCACAATTCACCCAAGATGACATGTGATTTCCTTCCCAAAGGTCTGTACAAGGTGGCCAAGTCCAAACTAGACGATGAGTAACGCCATTATCACTTCCTGCACCAACCCATTGAAGTGCAACATAGCCTTCATTAAGGTCCACATCTTTCATGGCTTGATCGTAAGTTGCCCTTATTTGCTCTTATTTCACGAACATTGAAAGCCCTATTTTGAGCTAGTAGAGTTATTGATATTATTAAAGTGACTATAACAAAAAATATTTTTCCTATTGTTTCGATTATTAAGTTAGTAAAAATTTAAAGCGATAATTTAAATAAAATTTCGTCATAGACTTCATCTCATTTCAACACTTCATGAAATATTTCCCTCTCTAACACGTTAAAATAAGCATCAAACTCCTCCAATATCAAAGCCCTAGAGAACATTTACAAGTACTGTTAATCTCCTTTAAAGCGGCTGTGTGCATGTCAAATTTGAGTACTCCAATTCTGTAGCAATAATTAGTCTTGTTATTTACTTTTAGCTTTCCATGCGCTATCTTTTTGTGTGTTCCTTTGGCTAGTATAAAGTCATAATTTTCTTATCCGATTACGCCATTATCTTCTAGTTCTTTCATAGCAAGAACGACTACATTGCCAGAGGGATTAAGACCCGATCTACGCTTTAGTCCAAAACTACTATCGATGTCAAATTTATCTGATTGAATAAATCTAGTAGCTCTGCAACGTGCTTCCAGAAAATAGCCGATTAATTTAGCTTCTTTGGTCAGCCGTTTGAAGGTATGATTGTTCCATTTAATGGTGTATAATCTCAGGTAATTTGTTCCTACAAAGTCACAGAGAAAGTAGGAAGAGAGTGTTTTGTGAAGTCTTTGGGTAGAGATTAAAACCTATTTTGATTTTATACTACTTATTACCTCGTGGTGAGTGATGGATCTGATTTCATATTTCTTATGTTAACCGTAATAAAGATGAAGAAAAATTGAATGAAGGAGTATTGAATAAATAATTTGACTATCAAAAAATGTCAAACAATATTAAATAAATTGTTGAAATGCTTAGAATTAATGTAACTAAAGTTAAAATCACTGTTGTAAGGTGCAAATTAGACCATAATTGATTTTTTGATGAGTCTTTCGCGTTATTTATGACTGGGATAATTAAATAACAAATAGACATCAATACAAAACTCAAGCCTGTGGAATATTTAGTTAAAATTTGATCAGTTCGAAAAATAAAACTTAAAACGAAACTTATTGCTGATAGAGAGCTGATGGTTAAAAAGAATTTTGGCCAAAGGTATCTCAGAAGAGTACTTGCCTGTTTTTGATCAATGAGCTTGTTTATTGCTGGTGCGATTAGAACTGATTGGAACAAAATTATTCCCGAAACCATGGAACAAATAATGAGTGATATTTGCATAATAATTTATATTGTTTTGATGTAATTTAAGATTGCTAGAATAACTCCGTTGAACTAGTAATAGTTCGATTTGTTGAGCCAGAAATTATAATTGAAATAATAAACTCTTTTAGCTTTAATTCTAATTTGTTTGTTGTTTTTTTCTAAGGTAGGTAGTACATGAGTTGTTTGGTAGTTATGTGATTGAAGTTTAAATTATTAGTGGTTTTAACTATATTGGACGAAAATTATTATTTCTTTGAAAACTCTTTTATGAATCAATTTAAAAACTCATTATTCTCAATTTTTTTAATTTTTCTGTTTTTAGCCTGTTCTGAAATAATCAGGACTTCAGAAAATTACAGGGAGAATAATATAAGATTACCAAATATTATTTTAATAGTTGGTGATGATCAAGGTTATCCATATTTTGGTTTTATGGGCGCAGATTATGTCCACACGCCAAATATGGATAGTCTGGCGATGAGTGGTGTTTTATTTACTAACGGATATGTTCCAGAAAACCATTGCCGTCCATCTCTTCAGACTTTGGTTACAGGGATACTTCCTACTGCCTTCGGATACAAAAGGGATTCGATAATGAATATTAAAATGTTAAAGGGGGATTATAAAATTTTATCTAAAATGGAAAAAGAAAAGTGGAGGATTAATTTCAACTTCCATGCCATGAAATATTTTCAAACCCTGCCAAAAATTCTAAAAACTAGAGGTTACAGTAGTTACCAGGGAGGCAAATGGTGGGAATTTAGTTATCAAAATGGAGGTTTTTCTGAAGGGATGACGACAGGTTGGAAAGAGGGAGAGCAAAGTAAAAAAGGATGGTTCTATCAATTTATGGGTGGTGAGGGAAGAAAATTAGTACGTTCTACAATGAATCCTGTTTATAATTTTATAGAGAAAAATTCAAATAAGCCGTTTTTTATTTGGTTTGCTCCTGAATTACCGCATTATCCATTAAATGCTCCTGAAAAATATTATAATCTTTACCAAGGGAAGCATATGAGTGAATCTGCCAAAAGATACTATGCCAATTGCACATGGTTCGATGATAGTATTGGCGAGTTAAAGCAATTTTTAAGGAACCGAGGTGAACTTGAAAATACGATGTTCATTTATGTCAATGATAATGGTTGGGAGCAAAATCCGAAACAAGAATTTAGAAGTGACTCCATGAGATGGCACAATGGTGGAGATAAAGGAAAATTATCTATGTACGATCAATCATTCAGAACTCCTATTATTTTTTCTTGGAAAGGTACTATTGATGAAGGTATCGTATATGATCACTTGATTCATAGTGCAGATATTTCTGCCACCATTATGGATTATCTAGATATACCCCTTCCGAGGGATATATATGGCCG
>CACLDR010000065.1 GCA_902605755.1 uncultured Marinoscillum sp.
GTGACTGTAGCTGAATCACTCAAGGCTCCGTCAGAAGCTTGTACCAGCAAGCTAAATGTCGGTGTGGTTTCATAATCTAGAGCTGTGCTATCGATCACACTCAATGCTCCTGTAATGGAATCGAGACCAAAAGTCTGACCAGTATTGCCATTAAGAATTCTATAAGATAGTGTATCTCCATCAGGATCTAAGGCTTCTATTATTCCAACGACTGTACCATTAGGGCTGTTTTCCACAAGGCTAAAGGTCACTGCTGTGATTATAGGTACCTTATTTGTAATAACACTATCTTCAGCTACATCGGTTAAGTTAATAGTGACTGTAGCTGAATCACTCAAGACCCCATCGGAAGCTTCTACCAGCAGACTAAATACTCGAGTAGATTCATAATCTAGAGCTGTACTATCTATTACACTCAATACTCCTGTACTCGTATCCAGACCAAAAGCTTGACCAGTATTGCCATTAAGAATTCTATAAGATAGTGTATCTCCATCAGCATCTGAGGCTTGTATTGTTCCAACGACAGTACCATTAGTACTGTTTTCTTCAAGGCTATAAGTAGCTGCTGTAATTGTAGGGGCTTGATTTGTAATAACAATATCTTCATCTACATCAGTTAAGTTAATAGTGACTGTAGCTGAATCACTCAAGGCTCCGTCAGAAGCTTGTACAAGCAAACTAAATATCGGTGTAGTTTCATAATCTAGAGCTGTGCTATCGATCACACTCAATACTCCTCTAATGGAATCCAGACCAAACGTTTGATCTGTGTTACCATCAAGTATTGAATAAGATAGTGTATCCCCATCAGCATCTGAGGCTTGTATTGTTCCAACGACTGTACCATTAGGACTGTTTTCTGCTAAGGTAAAAGTAGCATCTAATAGCTGTGGGGAATACTTTACATCATAGGTCCAATTAAACTGTGCCGCGGCGATGTTTTTATTCCCTATGGCATCTTCAAAGTCACCTGCGGCCACTACTATTGTTTTAGCCCCCTCCCCTGAAGGAGTAAAGGTAGCTGTAAAGGTAGTATCATTTACAGTTACAAAAGCACTCATAGTACCTCCTGTGACAGTAATGTCTCCTATGGTAAAGCCAGTGATAGCCTCACTACTGGCAAAAGTCAGTGATAAAGTACTATCTTTTGAAGTGAAACCATTAACTCCTTCAGTGGCCGTAATGATCATATTGGGAGCTAAATCATAAGTCCAGTTAAATTCAGAGGTGTTCACATTACTATTTCCAGCCAGATCTTTAAATGTTTTTAAAGCGATATTTATCGTTTTTTTACCGGGCTTAGATGGGAGAAAATTTGCGGTAAACACTGTATCACTAACTCTTACGAAAGCACTCATAGTTCCTTCTGTAACAATAATGTCCTCCACTGTAAATTCAGTGATTGATTCGCTACTCGTAAAAGTTAAAAAAAGCGTACTGTCGCTTGAAGTAAAATTGTTTTTACCTTCTAAAGCTGAAATGGTTATAGTCGGTGCAGTACCATCATAATTCCAGCTAAGGGGTGAGGATGCAGTATTGTTATTTCCTAAAATGTCGGTAAATCCAATATTATTTAATGAATACACCCTCGCAAAACCACCTGAATTACTTCCATTCCCAGTAGCACCTACTGCCAAGGCTGTACCATCTGAAGAAAGAGAAACAGAATGTCCTGAATTATCCCCACTCCCTCCATCAATATCTTCGATGATTTGGCCCCAATTTGTACCATTGTATTTAAATACCCGCACATGACCAGAATTTTGTCCATTCGCAATAGAACCTATTGCTAAGGTTGTGCCATCTGAAGAAAGGGATACAGAATATCCAAAATTATCATTTTGTGCCTCTCCATAAATGTCATCACCCATTTTAGTCCAAGAGTCATTTAAATATTGGTAAATACTGACAAATCCAGTATTGTTATTTCCACCACTTCTTGTGGCAGCAGCTAATATTTTACCATCTGAGGAGATTGATAGAGATTCTTTCCAACCAAATCTTTTATTACTTTCCTTTCCATCAATGTCATTGCCCATTTGACTCCACGAACCATTAAGATAATGGTAGACACGAATATGTCCTGAATTAGGCACCCCACTCCCCCTATTATTAGGGGCACCCGTTGCCATAACCATACCATCTGAAGAAAGAGAAACAGAAAACCCGGACCAATCACCAGTATTCTCTCCATCAATATCATTTCCCATCTGGACCCAGGATCCATTTTCGAATTTATATACCCGCACATGACCTGAATTTTGTCCATTATCATCATTTAAATAGTCTCCAATAGCCACAGTTTTACCATCGGAGGAAAGTGAAAAGCCATAACTACTTTTACCACCAGGTTCACCGTTAATATCACCTCCCATTTTGACCCAAGATCCATTCTCGTATTTATAAATTAGCATTTTACTCGAATTAATAGAATTAATCCCTAAGATTGTGCCATCTGAAGAAAGTTCAACATTAAATCCTATTATATTTCCTGCTTCCGGACCATCAATATCATTTCCCATCTGGACCCAAGATCCATTCTCAAATTTATGCACTTTCACATGACCTGAATTAGCTCCACCTCCGTCGTTATAAGGAGCACTTACCGCAATAATTTTACCGTCTGAAGAGAGGGAAACAGAAAACCCGGACCAATCATCTCTTGCTTCCCCATTAATATCACTGCCTAATTGCTGGAGGTTATTCGAACCATTTACTTTAGTCCGAATATCAATATTCTTTTTACCATCTTGCAATGGTTTAAAGATGCCTGAGTAAACTGTAAAATTGTTGTTCTTAGCTTTTAATTCACTTAGTGATCCCCCTGTAAGTACAATGTCAGTTTCAGAAAAACCATAAATTTCCTCATTGCTAGTGAAAGTTAGACTTACAGTAGAATCATTGTTTAAACTACCATCTATGATATCTTCATCATCACTAGTGGCATTGATTGTTATTTTTGGCCCAGTAGTATCATGAATATAACTGAATTCACTACCACGATTTTTCTTTCCAGCATTATCAGTAAAGACGTCTTTACTGATATTGATCATCTTTGTACCATCACCACTTGGTATGAATTTGGCTAACCAAGCCTTAGTTGACTCACCGCTAAGAATTTTAGCAAAATTTGGAATAGTTATTACTGATTTGCCTTTCTCATCTGCCCAATAAGTATTTGTATTTCTCCATTTAATTGTCCATTGATCACCGCTGATAGTTGACTCAATAATTTCCCAAAGATCTCCAAAACTGTCTTTAAGATTAACATATTCAATAGTACCTTGATTTGTTACTTTGAATTTTAGATAGCCTCTCACTGTAGTTGTTGTACCAAAATTTGCGTACAGTTTATTGTACACACCAAAAGACCAATCAGAGAATCCTAGAGTGCCATCATTATGAACTATAATTGATGATGTTCCAGTTAAGGGATCAGTAGAATTGTCATATTCCGTTGTACTGTAGGAATACTCTCCTAAAAGTGATAAATCAACACTTTCAGAAAGGTTAATCACGCTTCCTCCATTTGATGTAATATCATTAGCAGTAAAATCATCAGAGAAAACGCCAGAAAAGGATAGAGAAACTGTATCTTTCTTTGATTTAAAACCTTTAGCTACTTCGGGAGAACTGATTTCTATAATAGGCCTTGCATCGTAAATCCAACTTATTGGGGCACTCGAAATATTTTTATTACCTGCAGCGTCTTTGAATTTATTTGAAGCAATATTTATAGCCATCGACCCTTCACCTGAAGAGGTAAATTTTGCCGAATATGATTTATTGGCTCCCGTAAAATTACTTAAAGTTCCCCCTAATCTAGTAATATCTTCTATTGTAAATTCAGAAATATCTACATCGCTCACAAAATTCACTGTATGCGATAGTAAATTAGAAGTATCTCCAGACAAAGTAGGCACTTCGATTTTAATTATAGGTGGATTCAAAGCCCTATTCCATTCAAATTTTACTATGCTGCCATTTTGTGTTAAAGAAGTGTTGTACCCTCCATAGACATCTAAGCAAGTACTGTCTTTAACATGAGCAGTATAGTAACCATCTTTGAAAGGAGTAAATTTAGCCGTGAATACCATGTCTTCATTAATCATTTGAAAATTAGAGATGGTGCCACCAGTTACCACTATATCCTCTTGCTTAAAGTCTTTTGTAGGCAGGTTAGCAGTAAACTTTAGTAAAAAAGTGGTATCGTTAGAACTTTCATTA
>CACLDR010000066.1 GCA_902605755.1 uncultured Marinoscillum sp.
TAAACTCAAAATCAACGGAACGTTAAAAAATATTAATGCCGACCCAGATACACCCATCTTATGGGTATTACGTGATCACCTTGATTTAGTTGGAACAAAGTATGGGTGTGGAATTGCCCAATGTGGGGCATGTACGGTTCATTTAAATGATTCAGCCATTCGATCATGTTCTGTAGCTATAAATGCTATTGGTGATCAAGAAATCACTACTATTGAAGGCCTCTCAAAATCATCCAAAAAAATTGAAAAAATTATAAAAAAAGCTTGGTTGACCCACGATGTAGCTCAGTGTGGTTATTGTCAACCTGGACAAATTATGAGTGCCACGGCACTTCTCAAAATTAATCCGAACCCTACCGATGAAGATATAGGTCGCGCCATGATGGGTAATATTTGCCGATGTGGAACTTACACAAGAATTAAAACTGCAATTAAAACCGCAGCAGCTCAACTTGCTTAATCATTATATTTTATGACCCTTATTAAAACAAAATACAATCGAAGATCTTTTTTGAAAGTTTCTGCAGCATCGAGTGGTGGCATGGTACTTGGCTTTAGTTGGCTTGCCAGTTGCAACCCCACTAAAAATCAAGCCATAACCATGCCCGAGTCATGGTTTGACATAAATGCCTTTATAAAAATTGCAGAAAATGGATTGGTCACTATATTTTCACCAAATCCAGAAATTGGCCAAAACGTAAAAACATCCATGCCCATGGTAGTGGCGGAAGAATTGGATGTTGATTGGAAAAATGTCATCGTGGAACAGGCAGCTCTAGATACTCAAAAATACGAAAGGCAAACCGCAGGAGGAAGCGGATCAATTCGGCGCGGCTGGCAAGGCTTGAGAATGGCAGGTGCCACAGCAAGACATATGCTCATGGAAGCTGCAGCGAATGAATGGGCTGTTTCTATATCTAGTTTATCCACATCAAATGGTATCATTAAACATAAATTAACCGGAAAAACGACTTCTTATGGAGATATGGCACATAAGGCAAGTAAACTTGAAATTCCAAAAAAAATTAAATTGAAAGATCCAAAAGATTTTAAAATAATTGGACATCCTACAAAAAATGTTGATGGTGAGAAAATTATTTCAGGACATCCTCTTTTTGGTTTAGACTTCAAAAGACCTGATATGTTGATTTCGATGATCGAACATGCTCCTGCCTTTGGTATGAAATTGCAAAAGTTCAATAAAGATGTTATCAAATCAATGCCAGGAATAGTAGACGTAATAGTTGTTGATACCAAACCAGAAAAAATAGCATGGTCAAACAATGCCTTCACTGAGATCATAGCAATAGTAGGTCAAACAACCTGGCAAGTGATGAAGGCAAAAAAAGCTTTAAAGGTTGACTGGTACTGGAATTCGGCTGCAGAGAACAGTAAAGACCATGAATATAGACTTGATCAGGCACTAAATATTTCTGAAAAAGACATTGCTCGAAAAGATGGAAATCCTGAAGCAGCATTTAAAAAAGCCGTTAAAATTATAGAAAAAACGTATAGTGCTCCCCTCTTAGCCCATAATACGATGGAACCCATGAACTTTTTTGCCGATGTTACAAAAGAAAGGGCTGAACTCATTGGACCTATTCAAACACCCGAATCATTGAGGAAAAGTATCGCTGACCTTTTAAATATTCCTAATGCAAATATTTCTGTTATGCTCACCCGAATGGGTGGAGGATTTGGGCGTCGATTATATGGAAATTTTGGGCTAGAAGCAGCGGCGATTTCATATAAAGTTGGCCGCCCTATTCAACTCATTTATTCAAGAGAAGATGATATGACTCAGGGAGTTTATCGACCAGCCTATAAAGTTAAATACAAGGCAGGTCTAGATAAGCAAAATAATCTGCTAAGTTTTGCCATACAAGGAGTAGGAATTCATGGAAGTCCAATTTTTGAAAATCGTTTCCCTGCTGGAACAGTATCTAATTACCTAGCTGAAGAAATGAGTATTGATTCAAATATTTCAACGGGTGCGTGGCGAGCTCCAAGATCTAACTTTATTGCAGGAGCAGAACAATCATTTTTAGATGAAGTTGCAGAAGCTGCGGGGAAAGATCCAATTGACTTTAGATTAGAATTATTTGATCGAGCTATCAAAAATCCAATCGGAACTGATAATGATTACGATCCGAAAAGATACGCTGGAGTACTAAAACTTGTAAGAGATAAATCAAATTGGAAAATCAAAACAAAAGGTATTTATAGAGGTGTTTCTGCTTATTACTGTCACAATACTTATGTTGCTCAAGTCCTTGATATAGAAATAGTAAACGGTAAACAAAAAATTAAAAAAGTTTGGTGTGCGATTGATTGTGGTATTGTTATTAATCCTGAAGGTGCTACCAATCAAGCCGAAGGAGGTATTATTGATGGGATTGGTCATGCCATGTACAGTAATTTAACTTTTGATAAAGGTAGCCCAATACAAAAAAACTTTGATACCTACAGCATGATAAGACATCATCAATCACCTTCGGAAATAGAAGTCTTTTTTGTCGATAATGGGATCGATCCAACCGGACTTGGAGAACCTACACTCCCTCCAATTTCCGGAGCATTGGCTAATGCCATTTACAAGGCTAGTGGCAAAAGATTATACAAACAACCTTTCATTCAACAGGATATCAAATTGGGTTAATAACATTTCATAAAATTATCGATAATGAAACTAAAAACCACGATATAATGCCTTTTACGATCTCTTGAGAATAGTGAAACCATTTTATAACAAAAACTGAAATGTATTGAGTTATTATAGCTCATATCATCGAGTTGCCTATTAAGTTTTACAGCGTACACTCAACTCCAAAAAAATTTAGAAGTGACCAATTTTGATCATATTAGCTATAATAATAGATCAAGGGTACAACTAAAAACCAGCAGAAGTAGGGTTACTACCGTAAATTTTTGAGCTAGCTGATGCAGCCCCTGTTTAAATCGTTAGACCATGCCATAATTCCTCTTTATGATCAGTATAATCGCTCATGGCTAAATATTATTGGAGTAAGTTACGACCCAAAGTAAGAAAAATGACGCACAACTATTGAAAAATTTAATATCCCTTGGGTCAATATATGGGAAGGGATTTTAGCTTATTAAGGGCCTTCGCGTGACCAGACACGCCCACATATTTTTTAGTCAATCAAAAGAGCATCATTATCAATTCCAATGTACTTACCAAAAAAGATTAAAACTGTCGTTAAAAGAGCATTAAAAAATTAAAACTTTTCTAAATAATTTGCAGGCAAAATTAAGTGGCCTTCTTTTTGGTTGCTTAGAGCATAATTGAATCCTTTTTTAATACTGGAAGCACCTATGTTACCTCGTTTATCTAAAGCAATAAATCCAACCTGAAGATTTTCTACTGTTTTGTTCATTTTTAAAATTCTCAAAATAACATTTTCACAAGCATCTTGGGGAGTGGCCCCATTTCGCATAGCCTCTACAACCATTGCACTTCCTGAAGATTTAATTACCACTTCTCCCAAGCCAGTTGCCGCTGCTGCTCCGACGTTATTATCCAAAAACAACCCAGCACCTATTATTGGTGAATCTCCTACACGACCATGCATTTTGTAAGCACTCCCACTTGTCGTGCAAGCACCTGCCAAACGTCCATCTCCTGACAAAGCTAATGAACCTATTGTATCGTGATTTTCAATATTAATAATTGGCTCATATTTCGCAGAGTCTTTCCAAGAATTCCATTCTTCTATCGATAAATCAGTGAGTAAATTTGTCTCTTTAAACCCTTTCTTTAGAGCAAATTTTTTTGCTCCCTGACCCACCAACATTACGTGAGGTGTTTCCTCCATCACTTTCCTTGCCACCGAAATTGGATTGACAATATCTGTCAAAAATGCTACTGAGCCACAGTTATTCTTATAATTCATGATACAAGCATCAAGTGTAACTGTACCATCTCTATCCGGATAACCCCCCATTCCAACAGTCCTAATATTGGGATCTGATTCAACCACTCTCACACCTTGTTCAACAGCATCTACTGAATCACCTCCAGCAGCTAGGATTTCCCAAGCTACCTTATTGGCAAGTAAACCGTGGTTCCAAGTAGAAATTACTACAGGGTCAGAATTGGAGGTGTCAAA
>CACLDR010000067.1 GCA_902605755.1 uncultured Marinoscillum sp.
AATCGTAATTTGTGTAAAAAATAAATATTTACACTACTACTTAAAAAATATGGGGTCAATACTTATAAGAAAAAAAAAATTAACTTGAAGCATTTGAATTGACGTAATTTAAAAACTCGGAGCGGACCGCCTGATCATTAAATTTCCCCGAAAAATGCGCAGTTCCAGTTTGACTGTTGGTATCTCCAACGCCTCTTGACGAGACACACATGTGTTTTGCATCCATTACTACAGCCACATCCTCAGTTTTCAAAAGCTTTTTAAGTTCCTCGGCAATTTGCACTGTCAGCCTTTCTTGCACTTGAGGTCTTTTAGAAAAATACTGTACAATCCTGTTAATTTTAGATAACCCTATGACTTTACCACTTGAAAAATATGCAACATGTGCTTTGCCAAAGATAGGAACAAAATGATGTTCGCAATGTGAGTAGAATGTAATGTCTTTTTCCACTAACATTTGGTCATAATTGTATTTGTTGTCAAATAGTTTTGTAGTTGGCTTTCCAGATGGGTTTAATCCGGAAAAAACCTCTTTAACATACATTTTTGCGACTCTATGTGGAGTACCTTTTAAGCTGTCATCACTTAAATCCATACCTAGGACATGCATAATTTCTCTAAAATGTTTTTCGTTTGAATTTCTACCATCAAGTCAGAATTGAGGTCGACCCTGCTTTGCTCCAATAACAAATCGCCAGAGAATTTTTTAAGAGGCTCTAATGATTCATAAAAAATTTCTGATCCATCAATTTCTGGAAGCTCCACCTCTATCTCAGTTTCGAGAATTTCTTTTTCTAATTCTAATTCTTTTTTTGTCTGTTTTTTAGAAATTTTGTTCGGACTGCCCTCAGTCATATTTTCTATTTCTTTTGTCATTGATGTAGCTCTTTCATATTCTTTTTTATCAATAGAAGCCTCTTTTACAGTATCTATCTTCTGAGAAATATTTGAATTTTGAGCCTCTGTAATTAAATCAGTAATTTTATCTGTTTCTTGATTTTCAATGAGCAACGTTTCATTAGAATTTAATAAAAAATAACAATAGCCGCCGATAATTAATACAGCCATAGTGGATAATGCGACCTTTGTAGTTGCAGAAGCCTTTTGCGCAATGCTTGATCCTAATTGTAGCTGATTTAAGCGAGATTTTAAAATCCCGTTTTGATAACTTTTTATTCCTTCAACAATCTGTTTCTCAAACTTAATCTTTTGAGCTAAATGCGGAATCTCATCAATCTTTCCCTCAAAAACACTCTTTTCAGCCTTAGTCATTCGCTGAGTTAAATATTTTGCTATTGCTTCTTCTTGGTCCCTTAGTGTCATTTAATTAAAAAAATCTTCTTGACTATAATTTTTCTTGATGAGTACATCCAAGCGCTTTTTACATTTATACTTTTTTACTTTGACGGTATTGGCATTAGAATAGTTCATACGATCTGCTATCTCTGACATCGACATTTGATTGAAGTAATAATAGATCAGAACACTTTTACAAGGATCACCCAATAGCTCCATCGCATCCTGAACTACTTGAGACGTTGTATCCTCGTGATTTGATTCAATGATTGATCCCTCATGCTCTGTATAGCTCAATCGCTTTTTACGATTTAATTCTTTAAGCCAATAATTTTTACAAATACTATATAAATAAGTACTTATTTTAGCCGTAATTTTAAGATTTCCACTAATGGCTTTTTGCCAAAAAACAATTAAAGCGTCTTGATACACATCATTTGCTTCCTCGACTGTACCATTATTTTTAAGGACCATTTTGGTCATCATGGGATAATATTTTTTATACAAATAATCCAGAGCGGACTCATCTCCTCGAGAAATATGATCAAGTATTTGTCGCTCTGTCATTGCATGACTAATCTTAATCTGCAATAAATACAAAATTTATCGACTGGGTAACCCTTTAAAACTACATAAATCAAAATAATGTGAATTTAATAATAAAAAAGATCATGATTTTATTTTTGGCAAAGGTTATCACATAGAAGTTTGACGATAAATCCAAAGTGATCGAGATAAATACTATTGGATGACTCCGTGTGCATAAAGTCTTTGTTTTGATTTCTTCCTGGAAAAATGTGCTAAGGATTGTTAATGTACAAATATTATAAAATTATTTAAAAATGCATAACTCTATCAAAAGAAGTAAACTGATTGGGACTTTAAGTAAGTTTTCAGTTACTCAAGACCGCTAAATGTGAAGGTTTTAGACTATCAATAACGAAATAGTTTTCTTAATTAACATAACTATTATAAAAAGGCACTAATTAAATTAGCGGCTTTTTTTCTGACCATGTTAAAGTTTCATTGTGCCTTTACTACAACATTTTTACTTACATCAGAACTTTCTTTCTCCTCTCCAATATTAATTGTAACCATAACGTCTACCTCTTGATGATTAGAAGTATGATGAACATTGCCATACATTTCACCTAAAATTGGCGCAATAACTAAACCAATCAAACAGGTCAGTTTTATTAAAATATTCATCGAAGGCCCTGAAGTATCCTTAAATGGGTCACCAACGGTATCTCCCGTTACGGCCGCTTTGTGTGATTCAGATCCTTTATAAGACATCTCACCATTGATCATCACACCTGCCTCAAAAGATTTTTTTGCGTTGTCCCATGCTCCCCCCGCATTGTTCTGAAAAATAGCCCATAGGACCCCTGATACAGTAACACCCGCCATATAAGAACCTAATGCTTCAGGTCCCATAAAAAATCCTATAATATTGGGGCTGATAATAGTTAAAGCACCAGGTAGCATCATTTCCTTAATGGCCGCTTTGGTAGAAATATCAACGCATCTACCATATTCTGGAGTCCCTGTGCCTTCCATTATTCCGGGAATTTCTTTAAATTGACGTCTTACTTCCATAACCATCTCCATAGCAGCGCGACCTACTGATTTCATGGCCAATGCTGAAAAAACTACTGGTACCATTGCCCCAACAAAGAGTGCCGAAAGTACATCTGCTTTATAAATATTAATGCCATCAATACCCGTAAAAGTCACATAAGCCGCAAAAAGTGCTAATGCTGTAAGTGCTGCCGAAGCAATTGCAAAGCCCTTTCCAATAGCAGCTGTCGTGTTGCCCACCGAATCTAAAACATCTGTACGTTCTCTCACCTCTTTGGGAAGTTTACTCATCTCTGCAATACCCCCCGCATTATCTGCAATAGGCCCAAAAGCATCTATAGCCAATTGCATGGCTGTTGTTGCCATCATGGCTGAAGCTGCGATACCCACTCCATAAAATCCAGCTAATGTATAGGTACTCCATATGGCTGCGGCGAATAATAAAATTGGTGCAAATGTAGACATCATTCCTGTAGATAAACCCGCAATAATATTGGTTCCAGCTCCAGTTGCTGAATTTTCTATAATTGACATTACAGGCCTTTTACCTAAACCTGTATAGTACTCAGTGAAATAAGAAATGGCAGCACCTACAACCAAACCTATTATGACACTTCCAAAAACATTCATTCTGGAAACTTCTATGGCACCTAACCCAAAGAAATTCATTGTAATGAGTTCTGGTAGCATCATATTAATAATGAAAAATGAAGCAATAGCGGTCATCACAATGGAACTCCAATTACCTATATTCAATGCATTTTGGATTTCTTGTTCTTTGGCTTCATTACTTTTAATGTTAATAAAAAAGCTACCGAATATTGAAAACAAAATACCTACCCCTGCAATCACCAAGGGTAACAATATAGTTCCCATTCCACCAAAATCATCATTAATGGCACCTCCCATGTCACGAATTACATAATTTCCAAGTACCATTGACGCTAAAACAGTAGCTACATAAGATCCAAATAAATCAGCACCCATTCCAGCAACATCACCGACATTATCTCCAACATTATCCGCAATCGTTGCCGGATTTCTTGGATCGTCTTCAGGTATACCTGCTTCTATTTTCCCAACTAAATCTGCTCCTACATCTGCCGCTTTAGTATAAATACCTCCCCCAACTCGTGCAAATAAAGCGATTGATTCGGCTCCCAATGAAAATCCAGCTAATGTTTCTAGTACCAAAGTCATTTTTTCATTACCATCAATGCCCCATTCACCTCCCATAAAAATTTGAAA
>CACLDR010000068.1 GCA_902605755.1 uncultured Marinoscillum sp.
TTAAAAGTACCTCTTATCTCCCAAAAAAAAATATGGACCTACCTATTAAATTTCTTAAAATTACCAAAGCCCAAGGTGAGCTGAAATCTATTAATGGATATTATCTAGATAATAAGGCTGCCGTAATCTATACTTCTGAAAAAAGGTTAAAAATGAATTTTAATGAAGGATTATTAACCACTTTTGAAATTTCCGGCAGTCAAAAAATCATTTTAACAGATACTACCAAATTTAAGATTAATTGTACGATCAATTAGGCCCATTCTTCTTGATTTTTATTACGCTTCGACGTCCCAGAAGGCCAGTCAACTCCAGGGGGCAGATCTAATTTAGGCCCTTTTTCATAATCAAAAAGCAAACCTCCTTCGTCGTCCTGATTGTTTTGATTTACGGATCTAGACCTTACAGATTCCCTGCAGATAATCCATAATAAAATTACATAAGTGAGTATGCAAAGAAGTAAATCGATGAAAAATGGCTTCATTGTTCTAATTTATTTATCTTTAAAAATATGTTAATCTACTAATATAATATTTGCCAAAAAAGAAAAATCTCAGGTTTAATAAAATATTATTCAACCCCTATCTAATTCCCTTTCCAACCATTGCGCTTTAAATGTTTGTCATGATTTATCACGGCCTCCTTCATTGACTTTTTATAATCATCTAATATATTTGCAACTTCTTTGTCAAAAGCACCTATAATCTCTGCAGCCAAAATCCCAGCATTTTTTGCCCCATCCAGAGCAACTGTGGCCACAGGTATCCCACCTGGCATTTGTACAATCGAAAGGACTGAATCCCATCCATCTATGGAATTCCTCGATCTAATGGGAACTCCGATAACTGGTAAACTTGTCAAAGAGGCTACCATCCCTGGTAAATGTGCTGCCCCTCCAGCACCGGCAATGATTACTTTGAGCCCTCGTGATCTTGCACTCTGTGCATATTCCACCATTTGCCTAGGAGTTCTGTGCGCAGAAACAATACTAACTTCTGATGATACACCCAATTTTTCCAAAATTTCGGCAGCTTCGGACATTACTTTTAAATCCGATTGACTACCCATAATAATTCCTACTTTTAAATGACTCATGCTTTAACTTTTAAAATGTTTTTTACTTGATTGACCAATACTCTAAGTACAGACATTTCTTCATTTGTAATGGTAATATGCCCCATCTTCCTGAAAGGGGTTGTTATTTTTTTCCCATAAAGATGAATATGCACACCTGGCATTTGCATCACTTTAAACAGTCCCTCATAGATTACATTCCCTGTGTGATTGGGTGATCCCAATAAATTGACCATGGCTGCTGGAATCAACGTCTTAGTAATTCCTAATGGGAAATTAAGTACTGCTCTTAAATGCTGTTCAAATTGCGACGTTTGATTTGCCTCGATAGTATGATGCCCACTATTATGAGTTCGAGGTGCAACTTCATTGACGAGTAACTCCCCCCTCTTATCCAAAAACATCTCAATTGCCAACAATCCTACCATCCCTAACTTAGTTATCACCTCAAAAGCCAATTCTTGGGCCTTTGCCTCAATCTCTTTTGCAATATTTGCAGGTGAAAACAAAAATTCTACAAGATTTTCCTCAGGGTGAAAAGATAATTCAACTGACGGATAGGTCATCACTTCGCCACGCTCATTTCGTGCAACAATGACACTAATTTCAGTTTGAAAATCTACACACTTTTCTAAAACTCCAGGTCCATCGAAAGCTTTATCAATATCAGCATCTGTTCCAATCATCTGAACCCCACGACCATCATACCCTCCAGTTCCTAATTTATGAACAGCGGGTATCATCCCCAAATGATTTAATACATCAGCCTTGGATTCTGTCAAAACAAACTCAGCTGTGGGAATCCCTTGGGATTGATAAAAAATCTTTTGCTTGCGTTTATCTTGAATAAGCTCAATTATATGAGGTTGTGGATAAACCTTAACTCCATTTCTCTCAAGCTCTTTAAGAGCTTCAGTATTTACATTTTCAATCTCAATCGTAATCAAATCTTTGTCCTTACCAAAATGCATGACATCATCGTAATCCGTTAACTTACCAACTATAAAATGTTTTGCTAAATGAGCACAAGGTGCATCGGGATCTGCATCCATAATTGAAACATCGAGATTAAGATCGATAGCAGACTGTAACAACATACGCCCGAGCTGTCCCCCTCCTAGTAAACCAATTTTATAATCTGATATTCCTTTTTGCATTACATTGCAAAGATGGTAAAATTGAAATAAATGGACTACCTGCAGGCTGCAATAAGTCCAAGACTGTTATAAATGATTTTATCTAAAAAAAAATTACTAACTCATTTTAATAAATAGCTAATTTATTTTGATCACATGAATAAAAGGTTCTTAAACTTTTAATCTTCAAATATAGGATAATTATATTTGAACTAATTTGAAAGAATTACAGTTACTGGTTACGATATAACTAATTTAAAAACCTTTTCTAACACATTAAACAATGAATTCGTATTTAGAAGCCTTTTCAAATGCTTTTACAGGTAGTTTGGAGTGGACATGGAAATCGATAATTGGGCAGGTCCCCTGGTTCCAAAACTATTTTTGGGGTATAATAGTTATATCCTTAATTGTATGGAGTCTTGAATTAGTCTTCCCCTGGCGCAAAAATCAAGCAGTTATCCGAAAAGACTTTTGGCTAGACTTATTCTATTTGCTTTTTAATTTTTTCCCTTTCTCAATTGCTATCAGCGGTTTTTATGAGCTATTTACACTTTTTTTCGATGATCTAAATATCCCGTTCAACCAATTGGCTTTGATCGATCTAACGTCGTTTCCTGAATGGGCTCAATTACTTTTATTTTTTGTAGTTTTAGATTTTGTTCAATGGTTAACACACATATTATTGCACAAAAATCCTCTGTTGTGGCAATTTCATAAAGTTCATCACAGCGTAAAGGAAATGGGATTTGCAGCGCACATGCGATACCATTGGATGGAGAATGTTCTCTATAAACCCTTTAAAGTTTTCGCAATAATGATTTTAGGTGGTTTTGAACCTCAGCAAGCTTTCTTAGTACACTTTATAACGATTACAATTGGCCATCTTAACCATGCCAACATCAAGCTAACATGGGGCATATTTAGGTATCTCTTTAATAATCCAGTGATGCATTTATATCACCACGCCAAAACGGTTCCCTCTGGAAAAGTGGGGGTCAATTTTGCGATTAGCCTCAGCATCTGGGATTATATTTTCAAAACAAACTACATCCCCGAAAAGAGTGGAAAAATCCCTTTAGGCTTTCCCAAAGATGAAACCTTTCCTAAAAGTTTCCTAAAACAACAACTTTACGGATTTAAGAAAAAATAATCTAAACCATGGCGCATTCTAGTGCAATGAGAAAAAAGAAAAGGGAGAAGATACAATTTTCACCCGCATAACGGGAAAATAAATAGGAGATTGCTCTAAACCACAGACTTTGAAAACCATCACATTAATACATTTGGAAAGTCCTAAATTTGCGTAGAGCAGATAACAGCTTTCCCGATGAAATTAGTCCTAAAAATATAATTGATAGATAATATTCTGGAATGAATCTTCATATCAATAATACCTCCCCTAATAAGTGCTTTATCTAATTACCCGAAAAATCTTTTTTACATCGGGAAAAGGTGAAATTGAAGATCCTGCAACTGATATATTTACTACTCTAAAAGAAATTTTGTGGTCAAAAGTGAATTAAAAAAATTTAGATTTCGCATTTTCGCTACCATAAATTACTTGATCCTAATCATTACTCTTTATCTTAAAAGAAGTTCTAAAAATCATTGGATTTTAACACCCTTATGCTCCATTTAACTGCCAAAAATAAAGGCCTTATACCGTATACTAATATCATTATAATCCGAAGAGATAGACCTAGATATTGATCACTCATGTCATGACCATAAAAAGCTGATAGGACCAAATACTCAATAATTAAAGCCCCAAGAACCCCTGTCCCTATAAGAATTTCTCTAGCCAAAAACTTTTTC
>CACLDR010000069.1 GCA_902605755.1 uncultured Marinoscillum sp.
GAGCATGGCACCATCCATAAGTATAACCATCAAATACAAAAAAATTATAAGCCCTCCGAAAAAAGTAATGCCACCAACAATCAATATTATTTTCATATTCTATTTTATCTAAATCCCATGCAATCTACTATATTAATGGGCGAAATAATACCAAATCTCTTGGTGAGTATGTAATCAACTCTGTCCTTCATCAGATCTTTTGCCCTACAGGAAGTAGATATCAGTAATCTGTTATAAATTATTATAACTCAACATATATAAATGCATTCAGATTAAACTGATTGCTTATCCCTATTCCTTGGTTTATTAAGTATTCCAGAATGTCATCACGCGATATTTTCACAAAAAATACCGATAAATATTATTAACTTAAAGCTAAAATAAAAAACTTAATTTAGCTTTAATTAGAGTTCGGATTTCGTTAGCATCTTTTAATTCCCATAATTTTATATATGATTGTACCTTTTTTACCAATAGAACTAATATCATTTAAAAATTCTAGGATGTTTTAAATTTCCAATCCAATTGAAACACATTAATCATTATTGGCGTAATAAAAAAATTCTCAAACCCTTGAATTATCTCTTAATTCAATAAATTTTCATATTTCTTATCTATCGGTTTTTGAAAGTATACTTTTTGAACTAGTGTTTGCAGCTTACGATTTTGTATTTTTTTTCAAATTGGCAATAGGATATTAGTTTAGATTTTGGCATTGATTTATAGATTTTTTTTCCTTAAAATATTTTACAAGATTTACATGGTGAGGAAGAGAAATTACGTACTTAGTGTTAAAACAATCGTAAGAAATGATTTATCAAATAAATAATTATCAGACCCTTCAATCGCTTTTTATCCTCCCAAAAACTATATTTTTTACTTTTTCATATACAACTCTTAATAATCTTATCTTTATATTGAACCAGACAACTTTTGGTTTTTTATTGTGTAATATAAATTATTTTGATTTAATCATTTCACCTCAAAACTGTTGATAATATATTAGTACGGTTTAATATTAACAGACTATTTAAGAACACCTTATTATTAATATAATACGCCTCGAATTCTCCAATTATAAAATTTGACTTAATAAACCAAGAATGGTGAAACCCGTTATCACTTTTTTTTAATAATCATCTTTTTTATAATTGTGTTAAAACTATCTGCTCAAACCCAACGGGAAATAGAACTTCCTGATGAAGCTGGTTATCAAACTCTCATCTCTGATTTACATCAGCATACCGTATTTTGTGATGGAAGTGTTATGCCAGATATTAGAGTTAAAGAAGCTATTTTTAAAGCTCTTGATGTTTTTTCCATAACTGAGCTCTGAAATAACAACTACATAATAAGGACATATCACATCCTAGTAAAAACAGATCCTATCAGTTAGCAAAAAAGTATGCAAAAACAGAGAAATTATCGTAATTCATGGTGCAGACATAACTCGTGATCTACCTTCAGGTCATTGCAATACCTGCTCGTTAATGATGCCAATAAATTGGTTCGAGAGAATTACATTGATACATTTCGCGAGGCCAAAAAACAAGTAGCATTTATCCTTCGGAACCATCCTAATTGGATAGGTCAGAACAAACAGGGCATTACTCAGCTATCATTAATCCATAAAGTATTAATTAAAGAAGGATTACTTCATGTGGTTGGGGTAAAAAACGAGGACTAACGATTTAAGGAAATTCAGGTATTCATGAATTGATTGATTGATTGGCTGTTTTATATTCTTGCAAGCCATAGACCTGTTATACTAGTGTTTGTAAAAGAGTATTCGGAAATGTATCAAAGACGCTTTATTCGATGGACGAACAGACGCATGGTCTCAAAACAGCTTGATTGGATAGGAAATATATCATATTTCTTTAATTAAGTCTTCATTATCTGTGAATACTTTTTATTATTAAAAGCACAGAAATGGAAAAACTCATATTGCTCATGTTGCCTTATCCAATCAATCTGACGCTAACCATTTAATCCATAATGAAGCTAATTTTTCTTTTTACAACACAACAAATTTAGTCCAATTAAATTCTCAGACAGTTACCGCCTCGTCAATTAACCCATTAAGATCATTCCATCTAAAATTTGAAATATTAAATACCATTTATGCCAAAAATAAGTACCCAAAAATCATACTTGAAATACTCATTAATTTTTGATGTAAAACAACTTAAAAAGATCATTGCCGCTAGTGTAAAAAAATGATTTTTTAGTGCAATCCATAATAATTTTGCGCTCAATGAAAAGGTATATAGTTCAACTCTTTCTAATTTTATTTGTTGTCCAACCGATAAGTTCCCAGAATTTCACTTCTGAAAATAGTACGCTTAACATTAAAAAAACATCAGACAAAATAATTTTGGACGGAATACTTGATGAAATGGCATGGATCACAAGTGATTCAGCATACAACTTCAAACAAAATTTTCCTTCAGACACGTCTTTGGCCATTGCCCAAACGGTAGTATTTATACGATACGATGATCAATACATATATGTCGCAGCTAAGATGTACAATGCATCGAAACCAAGAAAATATGTTACCACATCTTTAAGAAGAGATTTTCGTGGTGACGGAAACGATAGTTTTTCCGTCATTTTTGATCCTTTTCAAGATAAAACCAATGGTACCTTATTCGGTATGAATCCTTTTGGAGTTAGAAGGGAAGGTTTTATTTCAAATGGAGACGATTATAGCTTTGATTGGGATAATAAATGGAATGGAGCATCAAAAATTTGTGATGATTACTGGACTGTCGAAATGGCCATTCCTTTTAATTCCATACGCTTCAATGAGAATCAAAAAGAGTGGAATATTAATTTTTACAGGATAGACAGTCAAACTGCCGAAAAGTCGACTTGGTCATACATACCGAGAAACTTATCTATTGGTAATATGGCCAGTAATCAAAAACTCATTTGGGATAATCCTGTACAAAAAAAAAGGGGTGCTAACATATCTCTAATTCCGTATACTACGGCTGGAGCAAATAATGATTACATTAATAATGGAAAAACCGATTACTTGAGAAACGTTGGCTTTGATATGAAATTCGGTATTAGTTCTGGATTGAATCTAGATCTAACAGTAAATCCCGATTTTTCACAAGTCGAAGTGGATCAACAAGTAACCAACCTTGACCGATTTGAGATATTTTTTCCAGAAAAAAGACAATTTTTTCTGGAAAATGCTGACCTTTTCGGTAATAACGGAAGGTGGAGCACCCGTCCTTTCTTTTCGAGGAGAATCGGAATTGTAACTGATACAACTACCGGACTTGCCTTACAAAATCCTATACCTGTTGGACTTCGATTAAGTGGTAAAATATCTCAAAATACACGTATTGGCCTTTTAAATATGCAAGGTGCAAAAAATGATTCTATACAGCAACCAAGCATCAATTATACGGTGGCAACTATTCAACAAAAGGTACTAAACCGCTCTAATCTCGATTTTATTTTTGTAAATAAACAACCATTTAAACTTACTTTAGGTGACAGCAGTTATAAGGCGGATAAAAATCAAACAGTAGGCTTAGACTTTAATTTACTCTCAGCCGATAACAAATGGAGTGGTACTTTATTCTTACATCACTCTTTCGATGCGGTTAAATTAAAAAAAGCTCATGCCGCTGGGGTATATTTGAATTACAATACGCTAAACTGGGATTGGAAAATTTCCTCTCAGCATATCGGTGCAGGCTATAATCCAGAGGTAGGCTTTGTAAGAAGAACTGATTTCAAGCAATTAGCCAGTACAATCCAATATAGTTATTTCCCAAAATTAGGTAAAGTACAAAGCCATGGGCCCGGTTTTGATTTTGATATTCTGGCAAGACAAAATATTGGATTTCTGGATTGGGATATAAATTTACTTTATCGTATTAGGTTTAATAACACCTCATCGTTAAATTTTCGATTGAGAAGACAATTTACCAA
>CACLDR010000070.1 GCA_902605755.1 uncultured Marinoscillum sp.
ATTGGTAACAAAAAAACTAATTATTAACTGTCATTTTAAGAACTTTAATAAACCTTATCATTTGGGGAATCAGTTGAGCCTAGTTATTACGGAAATTAAATTAATTTTAAAAAAAAGAGGTTTTTCTTTTGTTTTTCCTCTAATAATACTTTTTGACTATATTTTTTTTTGATGGAATTAAATTTTGAGTTGTTAAAAACTGAAGCTCTTGATAATCATATCTATAGAGGACAAACTGTTGATATAGGTGCTCCGCAACTCTATGGAGGATTGGTTATGGGGCAAGCTGTTTATACCGCCTCGCAAACTGTACCGCGAGATCGGACGATACATTCTATGCATTGTTATTTTATTCTGCCGGGAGATCCATTTGCTCCCATTATCTATCAGATAGATCCAATTCGAGAAGGAAATAGTTTTTCTACTCGACGTATCGTCGCTCTTCAGCATGGTAAAGCTATTTTTAACATGTCAGCTTCTTTTCAAATAAAAGAATCTGGAATTTCTCATCAAGTGGATCATGAGCCAGTTAAAGGGCCTGAAGGCTTGTTAAATCTGAAGCAGATTAATTCTGAGGCTGCCGAAAGGTCAGAGGGTGTATTGAGAGATCGTTTGAAGAGTTGGGCACAAACAAAATGGCCAATAGAAATCAGGCCAATCAACGCATATGATCCCTTAAATCCCGTAAAGGCACCGCCTGAATTAGGTGTTTGGTTCAGAATACTGAACGATATTTCGTCACAGAGCTTAGCTTTTCGTCAAGCAAGTTTGGCTTGTTTATCTGATTATATGTTGCTTTCTACTGCTTTAATTCCTCATGGGATATCTTGGTTGAAAGGGGTAAGGCAAGCCGCTAGTTTAGATCACAGTATGTGGTTTCATGAGTCTTTTCACGGATCTTCATGGATGCTATATTTAATGGATAGTCCCAAAACAGGTAATTCTCGAGGATTGACGAGAGGGAGTATTTATGATCAATCGGGTAAATTAATTACCTCATTAGCTCAGGAGGGATTGATTAGAACTTGAGTATTTTTAGTTGCTTTGAAATTCATGATAAAATAGTTCAAGGGCAAAAAATAAAATAATGAAACATGATCATCCATTCATACATCATTTTCAGAATAGTTTCAGTCGGAAAAGTTTCGTGAAGTTAGTACTCTCTAAAAAAAGGGTAAAAACGACTTTGATTAAAATTGTGACTCTTAAGCCTGTTCAACTCAAAGATAAAATTATGGTATCTATTGTGATTAGTAATCAAAATAATGATTTGACTAAAAACTTCACCTTGGAACAGAGTGTTTTGCAATTATTAAATTTACTTGACAAAGATTTTTATAAAGCTGATCTATTTACGTTAGAAAAAGATTGGCACTTACTTTATTACCGAAGTGGTAAATTTAAAATGAAAAGTAAACCAGCCACTTTTCATGTGGCTGATACGATGCATGATCAATTAAAAAAACGAATTTTAGATTCCCATAATAATATTTATTTAGAGCAACTAGGGGTAACTACGAAAGAAGGCTACGTTAAAAAACGTAAACAAAGCAAGTATCGTCAGATCAATAAGTACGTAGAAATCGTAGATTCTATTTTGCGTACAAGCCAACTTCCCGAGTCTTTTAATGTGATTGATATGGGAGCAGGAAAGGGATACTTGACATTTGCATTATATGATTATTTATACAATAAATTAAGAAAAAAACCACATGTTTTGGGGGTTGAATTGAGATCAGAACTTGTTGAAAAATGTAATGCCATAGCGAAGAAAGCAAAATTTGATCATTTAAATTTTGAGCAGGGTGAGATTAAAAATGCTATATTGCCGAGAATTGACGTATTGATCGCTCTTCACGCATGTGATATTGCCACGGATCATGCGATTGCAAGAGGGATTAAGAGTAATGCAAAAGTTATTCTAGTCGCTCCCTGCTGTCATAAGCAGATTCGAAAGAGTATGAAAAACCAAGGTCCCTTGGCAATATTGACGAAATTTGGAATCATGAAAGCCAGGCAAGCAGAAATATTAACGGATACCATACGAGCTCTAATATTGGAATCTTATGGTTACCAAACAAAAGTTTTTGAATTTATTGAGACCGATCACACACCTAAGAATATTTTAATCACTGCGTTAAAAACAAAAGAAATATTCGTTCCAGATCTTGCTATTTTAGATAAGGTCAATACACTCAAATCAACCTTCGGTATTGCTTTCCAGGAGTTGGAGCATTTATTGGACATTAAGACTTAATCAACCTGGGCACAAAAACAATATGATCTCATTTATTTCTTTACCAATGGTTAATGAATAGTAGAAATAAAGTCTTTAGTAATCAATGTGGTGATAATAAATCTTATTAGTTTACCACAAAATTATTTATTTAGGTATTTGACACACTTATTGATCCACAACGGTAAAACTAAATAAACAGCTATTATGAAAATTATTACACCCATATTTTATATTGTAATTATGTCCATTGGCTTCATTTTTTCAGGATGCGAGTTAATAAATGAATCAGAGATGGCTGATGTGGCTTATTTAAAACCCATTTATGCTTCAGTGGATGAGCTTACCATGGATATTTCTATAGACCCACCTTTGGATTATGCACAATCTGGAAAGGTGATTACCTATGGGGATTATGTTTTTATAAATAGTCCAAATAAGGGAATTCATATCGTTGATAATACGGATCCAGTTAATCCGATCAATAAATCTTTTATATCATTAGTTGGTAACTTAGACATGGCTATTATGGATGATTATCTATATGCCGACATGTTTTCAGCATTGGTTGTCCTTGATATCAGTAACATGGATGAACCTATTCTAATGGAGGGTTATACTGTAGAGGACGTGTTCTATTTTGATCAATATTGGAATTATCCGTCTTGGGAAGACTTACAGAACTATGAGTATGATCACATAGGATATGAAGTTTTAGATTTGTCTCAAGGAATTGTACTTGATTGGGAGATAGAAATAAAGCAAGAGGAGGTAAATAGTTACGGACGTCTGGGTCCAGACATTGCAACTTTGGAATCTGATGAGATTATGATTGAAGATGTTGGTTCAGCAAATATCAGCACTGCCGGATCAATGACAAGATTTTTACCCATTGATCGATTTTTATATACAATTAGTTTCAATGAATTGGTTTTATTTGAAGTGAACTCAAGCCATCAACCTCTTCGTTGGGGTAAGTTAGATACAGAGACTTGGGCCGAAACTTTATTTAGATTCAATGATGTCCTATATGTTGGCTCAATCAATGGGATGTTAATGTATGATGTAACCGATTCGGGTAACCCGAGTTATATTAACAGAATTGAACATTTCAGAAGTTGTGATCCAGTGGTGGCAGATGAGGAATTTGCTTATGTAACATTAAGAGGGGGGACTAACTGTTGGACAGATTTGAATGAATTACAGATCATTGACATTCAAGATCCTCATAACTTAAATGTAGTTGGTAGGCATATCTTGTTTAATCCTCATGGGCTTGCTGTAATAGGAGATTACTTAATTGTTTGTGATGGAACGGCAGGCGTTAAAGTGGTAGGCGTCACAGATCGTGCCTCACCTACAATTTTAAATATCTATCCTATTGATTTTGCCTATGATGTAATTCTAAGTCATCCCAATGCCCTGGTAGTTGGGGAACAAGTTATGTATCAATATGACATTTCTAACTTGCCTGAATTAGTAAAAATCAGTGAGTTTGATATTTTGGAGAATATTAATTAAAAATTTGTTGGCTTTCAGGACTTATATATCAAGTTTTCCAAAATTATGTTGTGTTTTAATTATCTTCAGGATAAGGAATAAAAGTAAAGTTGGTGAAAT
>CACLDR010000071.1 GCA_902605755.1 uncultured Marinoscillum sp.
GCATTCAGTTGGGCAAACGGTAGTACATAAACCACAAAAACAGCACTTAGACATGTCGATATCAAATTTAGCTGCATGAATTCTTTTATTTGTACCATCTGAGGTTTTTCCGATGATATCTGTCGACCTAATAGGCTCAATTTCAATACAATTAACTGGACAAACTTTAGCACACAAATCACACACAATACAATCATCTATCTCATTATGTAGTTTGTAGCGCCCATGGTCAGGAACTGGCAACGATTCTTTTGGATATTGCAACGTTGCTATTCCCTTATCCTTTAAAAAATAATCCTCATCTGCAATTCCAACAGGATCTCTTGATGTCTTGGCCTCATATAAATGCCTTAAAGTAAGCTTAAGGCCATTAATCAGCGTTTGTATAGAAAGGGCAATATTTGAGAAATATTTTATCAAAGCATCATGAGTTTCCAAACTCCACATAAAAATACCAATAGTAAACCAAAAGGAGTCAAATATTTCCACGAAAGTGTCATCAATTGATCAACCCTTAACCGAGGGTAGGTCCAACGAACCCACATTTGTAAAAAAATCAAAATCAAGGTTTTGGAAATTAACCAAAAAACTTCCCAATAACTTCCCATTGTCCACTTTGCAAACTGAAATGATCCTATGTTAATGAAAGGTGTGTTCCAACCCCCAAAAAATAAAATTATTGCTAAAAAAGAAATCAAAAGCATAATTCCATATTCCGCAAGCATGAATATTCCCCAACGGAATCCACTGTACTCGGTATGATATCCCCCAACCAGTTCTGATTCAGACTCAGGTAAATCAAAAGGTGCCCGGTTGGCCTCTGCCAATCCGGCAATAAAGAATATCAAAAAACTAAATAGCAAAATTGGACTTTTGATCACGTTCCATGAAAGTATACCTCCCATTTGGGTAACTTCAATATTCATAGGTTTTAAACCAAAAAGAAAAATAGGATCCCTTGCATATAGCCCCTGTTGTCGAGTGATTTCTTGTAAATCCATAGAATTACAAATCATTACGACGCAGAGCACGCTCAACCCTAAGGGGATTTCGAACGAAACTATTTGAGCGATCGCTCGGATGGCCCCATATAAGGAAAATTTATTATTTGCGCCCCAACCTGCCATTAAAATGCCCAAAACATCCAAAGAAACAATAGCCATAATTAACAAAATTCCTGATTCTACTGATGCTCCAGCTAGATTGGAATGTAAAGGTAACATCGAAAAACCAGTGAATATAGTGACAAACACAATTACCGGTCCTAATAGAAAAATAGGTTTATCAGCTGAATTAGGTACAATATCTTCCTTTTGAATCATTTTGATAAGATCTGCCAAAGTTTGAAATATCCCTTTTGGACCTACATCCATAGGACCAAATCGACTTTGTATAAAAGCTGCAATCTTTCTTTCTCCATAAATTGCAACCAAAACAAAAAAAAGCAAAAAAGGTAAATAAAATAAAAACGTATGCACCTGAGGAACTCTTTAAACAACACAAAGATAGTATTACGACGGTCAAATTTGATTAAAAATCAGGCTATAATTGATAATTACAAAGCCTTTTTAGAAAAATAAATTCCGCAGCCCCACCCAATTTAGGTAGAATGAACGCCTAAATTTACTTTTTGAGCATTAAGGGTTTTTCCGTAGAATAATTTCGCTTGACGCTCAAAATTTTCAGGATCATCCGTTGTAATAAAACGCACTTTACTGTTTTTTAGACATTTGACATCTATTCTAGAATGCCGCGATAAATAAGTAGCTAATTTCGGACCCACCATATCAGCTTGACCATAAACGTTTATATGTTTTGGTAAACTCCTTCGAATTAGATTGTATAATAACGGATAATGAGTACAAGCAAGAAAAATCGCATCTATATTTGGTCCCTTTTGTAGCAAAGACTCAAGATATTTTTCAACAAAGTAAATTGCCCCAGCACTTGACAGTTCAGCATTTTCAATTAATGGTACCCACATGGGACAGGCCTGTTGATGAACTAAAATTTGAGGAAAGAATTTCTTTATCTCAATGAGGTAAGACTTGGATCGAATCGTTCCAGAGGTTCCTAAAATACCTATTTCTTTTGTTTGAGTAAAATCGTAAACACTTTCCGTAGTTGGCCTAAGCACTCCTAGTACTTTTTTATTTACTCCTAAATAATGAAGATCTTTTTGCTGTATAGTTTTTAAAGCCTCTGCAGAGGCGGTATTACATGCTAAAATAACGAGAGAGCAACCTTGATCAAACAGATGTTTTACCCCTTGAAGTGTAAATTCATAGATACGATCAAAAGATCTAGGTCCGTACGGGGCCCTTGCGTTATCTCCAAGATATAGAAAATCGTATTTAGGAAGATTTTTTACAAGTCCTTTCAAGACAGTTAAACCACCGTATCCCGAATCAAAAACACCAATAGGTCCGGCTTCATTCATTTTAAATGGAAAGAGGCCAATCATTAAAATGGCCTCTTCTGCAAGCAAAGAGTTAATTTTATTTGAATCAAATGTAAACATGATTCTCATCAGATACAAGTTTAATAGACTTATACGAAGTCACTAACCCTTGGATAAACTGTGAAAAATCCGATTATATTCATTACCAATTTTAAATATTAATAATCCCTTTGGATATCCGACTAAAAGAATACTTGTCTCACCCTTATCAACCTTCGCAGTAAAGATAATATCTATAATTGTTCCATCTGATGAAAAAATAATGATCTCAACCGGTTCAGATGAAGTTAATTGGATGTCCACCCAATCTCCGGCTGGATTTGGATAGATTTTAGAAACTCCGACTTTTGATGCTCCAGCTATTGAATTCATTTTATTTTCTTTGTAATGCCAATTCGATCCAAAATGATTATCCATTGATGCACCTTTGAGCGATAATATCTTACCATTTTCAAATCTAGGCTCCCCATTGTCAGAGCTTTAATCCACATAATCTAAAACGATACCATAGTTGTTCTCTAAAATTATTTTTCCCCATCATTTGCTAGCTTTCCTTACGACCAAGCTTGGACATCAGTTGTATTTGGCCAATAAGGAGATGATTCAAAAGCAGAAATCCATAGGGTGTCTTGAGACTGAATTAAAAGTGCATCTTTACTCGACCTGGAAGCTGATTCGACTTAAAAATAGCCGCTCTTATAATGGTATTTTCTTGAAAAATAATTGTCGCTTTATAGAGGCCTGATCGCTCATTAGGACATGATCCATCCAAGGTATAGCGAATATCACCTCCAGAATCCGAGCTAAGTTCAATCACTTGGGGCCATCTCATAAGACCTCCAAGCTTTGAAAAAGAGGGTACGCTCAAAACATAGTCGAAATAAAATTTCCTGCCATTTTGGGCTCCAGGAGTTGGACTGTCATAGAATACCCATTGGTCATCATTCCTACCAAAAGAGATATCTGGCCTCTATTCCGGATAACTAATAGAATCAATTACGTTTATTCCGAATTGAAGATACCTGTAAGTTCACCACTCGCAGAAAATTTAAAATTTGTATGATCTGCAACCTTTTCTCAGTCGGCCCAAAACAATATAGCTCTCTGCCTCTATTATAGTTCCAACTGGAACTGGCAATTTGTCAGATTGATTTTGAGTTATCTGTAAAATAATAAACAAA
>CACLDR010000072.1 GCA_902605755.1 uncultured Marinoscillum sp.
CATAAAATTTTTGGTATTGGGTGGGGCAATTTCATCACCAAAAAAGAATTGGTAGATTTAAAAATACTCATATACGGTATAGAGGGGAATTATAAAAATTGGATAAAATGGGATGAGAAATTGATAGATTTAGCGTCGAAGGAATCTTTATTTGTAGATATTGATGATAACTTCAAATATTATAAAGTAAGTGTAAAGAAAAATTCATTTAAAAAGAAAGAGGTTATTGTTGAAGATTATTATGAGGTTAAACTAGGTCTGGAGTCATATTCTTTTGATCCAGAGTACAAAAAAATTGAGAAATTTACACCTCATAAAGATGATGTGGTAAGGTTTTTTAGAGATAGAGATAAAATTTTAAAGGTTTTAAATGAAAGTTACAATAATATTGGTAGATGGCTAAATGTAAAATATAATTATACTTTAGATCGTGAAAATAATAATGGATGGTTTTTAGATAGATTAGTCTGCGAGGTATATTATGAAGTTAATAACGGTAAGTTGAAAACACATATTGACAAGATAATGGATTTGATAAATAAAGGATATCTAAGTGAATGGATAATGGATGAGATTTTGATGGTGAAGCGGAATGATGAGTGGAACACTGATGAAGAATTGATTGAGTGGGTTGGTGGGTATCATCTTTATGAAGGAATATAAAATTAAGAAGGTTTTAGAGGTAAAAAATTATAAAAAATTTGGATTTAAGTGGGTTGAATAGGATATAAAAAATCTAAATCATTCATCTATTTCATTTTTCAATTGAAGTATTTTGGTTAAGATATTAGTGATTGTTATAGATGACAATCACTAATCTAAGTAAATGGGTGATTATAAAAGTGAGAAAGTATAATCTGTTTTTCGCTTCAGATAATTAATAAAAATATTTAAACTCCTTAACTCAAATTTGATATGTATTTTCGATGGTTTTTATGGTGTCCTCACAAATCTTTCGAAGTTTAATGGACCATCCCAATATACCCACATTTACCGTTTTAAGGTAATGTAAATTACTTAAAAATAAGTTGATGTCTTCTTTAGCAGCGAAGTTAAACGTAGTCTCCCCCCGAGGAGCGATGAATTCAATATCATAGACGTTCATCTCATTGAATGTACGATAATCAAATAATACATTCAACTGATCAAAAATTCGCTGAACTAATCGCTCCTCTCGAACTTCGATATTATCAATAAAAAGGACGTTATGTTCATAGTTTAACAAAGCATCTACGACATTTTTACTTTTCATTATGTTAAGATTTCCTGAATTTTTCAATTGTTTTAAAGTCACATCATAAGTGAAAAAAGCAGGTGTTCTTGGAAGATATCTGGCATAGAGATAAAGTTCTTTGCCATTCACATCAAATGTCTTCTCTTCGATGGTTTTAATAATAAAATTGATTTGCAGTTCACGCCTTTTTCTTCTTGCGATAATAGAGTCTAAATGACTCTGATCTTTTTGCAAATCAGATTTAAATGATTTTGCCATGGATAACTCGTAATCTTGATCCAAAAGTCGTAACCTGTAGTTTTCAATAAAAAACCCCAAGGTAATGGCAAGGAAAAGCATAAAAAATTCCCAAAAATATTTTGAAACCGAAGTTAAGTCCATTTAGTCTGTCGCTTTAAAATTTCAATGTATTAATTTTTTATCAACCTAAGCCATTGCTTGGATCCAAATCAAACTAATATCATTATTTTAGGTTCTGAAAATTAAAAAGTTATATCATAGAAAATATAAATTTTTTGTATTTGCAAAATCATTTTCAGAGTTTAATTAGCTTTAATCTGAAACATTTGATGAGAGCTAACTTTGTTTTTAGTTTATCTTCGAGTCCAGGTTTCAGCATATTCTCCTTCAAACCAAATAACAATCATTGTATTGAGATCTGAGGAATAACTAATCGAATATGGGATATATTTTCCTCGATCACCATCAAATTCATATTTCTCATTACCAAGATTTGTCCAAGTTTCCTCATATTTAATTGGCCAATTGCCAAAAGGCATTTTTCCAGCGCCGGGTCCACTTATCCAACATTTCCAAATTTTTTGAGTTGCTTTTGTTTCAGTAATATTCCATTTATTTGGTTGACCGTGATCACTTTGTAAGTAACAAGATCTTACGGAATACGGATTTTCCTCTGTTCCAGTCCACTCCTCATTAGTTAAAACCCATGAACCAATAATTGGGTCGATAGTATAATCAGGAACAAGATCATCATCATTGCTTTTACAATTGGTAAATAAAAGAAATGGAATAAAAATTTTGCAAAAGAAAAGTTTTTTGATGTTTTTCATATTAAATGATATCGGTGATTAAGATTTCGATATTAAGAATTAACTAAATTGCTCTATTTTATTATTAATATCAAAATAAATTTTCGTAATTAGTTACAATTTGGAAACTGAATAAGATCATCAATCATGGTTCCTGAATTGATTTTTGCAAATGTGTAAACAAAAGAACGATCTACAGCTATACAGCCATTATTGAACATAAAATTTATGTTATAAAAACATCTTTTTGTACTGCTATCATCCCATTTTCCAGGTTCTATTATAAAGTCGATACCATCTCCATTATTTGTGACGGTAAGCCTCAGGTAATAATCTTTTGATTTATAGTAAAGGGGGTCAAAATAACCGGTTTGAAAAAAAACTTTAACAATGTCATTAGATTTGAGAATTGGACTTAATTCATTTGTGTCCTCATTTGTCCCTATAACTTGGTAGATTCCGGTATATTCTGTAGATGTATGATTGGTAATTGTATCCAAGATTAAAGAACTTGAATTATCATATTTACATGAGTCTGTTAAAACTGACCAAGATAATTTTTCATCCTTAATTTGAATAATTGTCGCTCCAGAGGGATTTAATTCACTTGTTGCTTTAAACATATAATAGCCTTTAAGTTTTTGCAATATGAAATTATCATCAATATCATCAAGACAATTCGTGAAAAAAATAAGTGAAAAAATAATATTGAAGAATAGGGAATTTTTGAAGTGCTTCATATTGAAATCAAAATTAATAAAATTCTTCACCCTTAAGAATTTCTTTTATCTAAAGAAATTATTTAAATACAATTTAATGTTGTCTGGTAAATTATAACTTTAACAAAATCAAAAAAGTACCTGATAAGCTAAACACACACTCTTTTTATTTATTTAATTTCTTTTGCACTATGTCTTTTCTAATTCTTTCAAAGTCTATTTGGGATTGGATTAGTTTGTTTTGTCGTTGTGTACTATTCATTTTTCGCTCAATATTTCCAAAATTTGTCCAGTAAATATAAAGCATGGCAAATAGTGATAAAGTTATTGATCCGTAAATAATAATAAACATATCTGAACTCCACTGATTCTTAATTATTGCTGTAAATACTGTGTAGAGGAGCAATCCAAATGCAACAAGGAAAGTACTCGTACCTGCGATTCTTGTTTTCAAAATTTCAATTTGTGTTTAAATTAATTCTTATCCAATTCTACTCATTTTTTTGATGAGCTATTATGTTAGTAATGAAAAAAACTAAAGGTATAAATACTAAAATACAATTTCATTTTTTTAATTTTTTAAAATAATACTGAATTTCGATTATTGAATACGTTAAAAATAAAATTAGCACTTGAAA
>CACLDR010000073.1 GCA_902605755.1 uncultured Marinoscillum sp.
GGGCGTATATGGATTGGCTACCTCATCTGGCCAATCTGCACAGTTCATTGCACTCAACAACATCTTAGAAGCAGGAGATAACTTTGTTTCTACTTCCTTTCTTTATGGAGGTACTTACAATCAATTTAAAAATGCATTTAAACGATTAGGGATTGAAGCACGACTCGTGGATTCTGATAAACCGAAAGACTTCGAAGCAATGATTGATGATCAAACTAAAGCGATATATTTAGAAACCATCGGAAATCCTGGATTTAATATCCCTGATTTTGATGCTATTGCCTCATTAGCAAAAAAGTACGATCTCCCATTGGTGGTAGACAACACTTTTGGTGCAGGGGGTTATTTATTTAGACCCATTGAGCACGGTGCCGCAGTAGTAGTAGAGTCCGCTACTAAATGGATAGGAGGTCATGGCACTTCTGTTGGAGGCATCATCGTTGATGGTGGTAATTACAATTGGGGAAATGGGAAATTTAAACAATTTTCAGAACCCTCTGAGAACTATCATGGCTTAGTTTTTGCAAACGTATTTGGAATTGATAACCCCTTGGGTCTTCCAAACGTCGCTTTTGCCATCCGAGCTCGCGTCGTTGGTTTGAGAGATTTTGGCCCTGCACAAAGCCCCTTCAATTCATTTTTATTGCTACAAGGTTTGGAAACTCTATCACTTCGTGTTGAACGCACTGTAGAAAACGCATTAAACTTAGCTAAATGGTTAGAAGCCCATCCGGCAATAGAATCTGTAAACTATCCCGGATTAGAAAGCAGTACCTATCATAATCTGGCCAAAAAATATCTTAAAAAAGGTTTTGGAGGTGTGCTCTCTTTCGTCCTCAAGGGAGAAAAGCAAGATACAACTAATTTGGTGGATAATCTCAAACTTATCAGTCACCTCGCAAATGTTGGGGATGCCAAGACATTAATCATTCAACCGTCTGCAACTACCCATCAACAACTATCTGTAGAGGATCAATTGGCTGCGGGAGTTCATCCTAATATGCTAAGAGTATCCTTAGGCATAGAACATATCGCAGATATTAAAGCTGATTTTCAACAAGCATTAGACAAAGTACATGCCGCAAGCACTGTTACCACTGCCTAAGACACAAACTTTTATCTCCAATGATTCATTTCTACTTGAGGGAGGCTCAATCCTTCCTCAAGTAGAAATTTCTTATACCACAAAAGGCGTCCTAAATACAGATAAGTCTAATGTAGTATGGGTATTTCATGCCCTAACGGGTAATGCCGACCCCACTCAATGGTGGCCAGGCTTGTTTGGAACTCACGCAATTATTGATCTTGATAAAGATTTTATGATTTGTGCAAATGTTTTAGGCTCTTGTTATGGAACAACAGGTCCAATTGATTTTACATTTCCACGGATTAGCATCCGAGATATGGTAAGCGCTCATCAGCTACTGAAAAATCATTTAGATATTCAAAAAATAAGGTTGGGTATCGGTGGCTCATTAGGTGGACAGCAACTTTTGGAATGGGCAGTGCAAGAACCTTCTCTTTTTGAAAATATCAACTTAGTTGCTACAAATGCCCAACATTCTCCATGGGGAATTGCTTTTAATGAAGCTCAAAGAATGGCTTTGAATAATGTCGATAAATCCCAAGGACTCGCAGCTGCTCGGGCAATTGCGATGCTGTCGTACCGACATTACAATACTTTTGAATCCACGCAAAAAGATGAAGATCAACGTTTGGACGATTTTAGTGCCTCATCCTATCAGCAATATCAAGGGTTTAAACTCGAAAAAAGATTCACTAATGAATCTTATCATTATCTCTCTAAAGCCATGGATAGTCACAATGTAGGAAGACATGGACTCTCAATAAAAAATGCCCTCCAAAGAATCGAATCCAAAACAATGGTCATAGGTATTGATACAGATATTCTTTTCCCAATTCAAGAACAACAACTATTGGCTGATAATATTCCTAATGCACAATTAGCTATCATAAAAAGTAATTATGGTCACGATGGATTTCTCGTCGAAACAGATCAATTAAACAATTATTTCAAAAACTTTTTTTATAACTAAGAAAATAAATTGGTAGACTTACAATGCATTGCTCTACGCTTTTATGAAAATTAAATCAAAATCCAAAAATAGATGTAGATAGTAAATTCACAAAAAATTTAGTTTGGTTAAAGATAACCCGAATAGCTCCCACAACTACATACTGACCAAAATGAACAATAAATATGTCTCCTTTGAAGAAGTGCTAAGGCATTGCAGATCTTAGATTATGTTAAGGTGAATACCTCACTAGATGTGAAAAGTTAGACGCTAACTATAAATCCATCAAACCGATTTTAATGCTCGAGGTAAAATTTGTACAATCAAGATATAGAAACTAAAAGAATTGAGAAGATAACCATTACCAAAGTGCTGTTAGCAAGACGTATAGGTGAAAAATTCAAACTAATTTCAGAAAGACTAGCTCAGCGGGTAAGTAAATGTACTCAGTCAAACCTACGTTGATAAAAGAAGACAATCCCTTCATACAATAGATAATGAATTTTACAATATTGAAGTTTTAGGTAACTAATCTGATAATGAAACCTAAATAGAAAAAGGCACTGGGAGTAAACCAATCGGTGAGGCGGTTAAAAATAATCTTTATTTAGCTTTTAAGCAGTTTAAATACAACCATATAAGAGTAACCAAATTGCCTAAAATTAGCTAAACAACCAAAAAATATTGACTCTTTATATTACCAAAATAAATCTGATTTTACAATAAAATAATTTAATTTTGCGTCAACGATATTTTTAAAAAGCCATCAAATATGAATTACCTCATTATAAGCATCAGCAGCTGCTTCCATTATAGCCTCTGACATAGTCGGATGTGGATGTACAGATTTAATAATTTCATGACCGGTAGTTTCTAATTTTCTGGCTACTACCGCTTCACCAATCATCTCGGTCACATTCGCACCGATCATGTGAGCTCCAAGCCACTCCCCATATTTTGCATCAAATATAACTTTAACAAAACCCTCCGTAGCACCCGAAGCTTTAGCTTTTCCTGATGCAGAAAATGGAAACTTGCCAACTTTAATATCATATCCCTTATCAAGAGCTTCTTTTTCAGTCATCCCCACAGAAGAAATTTCAGGAGAGCAATAAGTACATCCTGGAATATTTCCATAATCTAGAGGCTGGGGAGATTGCCCTGCCATTTTTTCCACACAAATAATTCCTTCCGCTGATGCTACATGTGCTAAGGTTTGTCCCTGAACAATATCTCCAATAGCATAAATCCCTGAAATATTAGTGGCATAATATTCATCTACCATAACTTTCCCTTTTTCGGTCATGATACCTTGGCTTTCGATCCCGAGATCTTCCAAATTAGTAGTTAAGCCTACCGCTGATAACACAATGTCACATTCCAAAATCTCCTCTCCCTTTTTGGTGCTGACACTTACCTTGCATCCCTCTCCTTTTTTGTCCACTTTGGTAACCTCAGCCTGTGTCATGATTTTTATAC
>CACLDR010000074.1 GCA_902605755.1 uncultured Marinoscillum sp.
TAAATCCTTAACTAAAAATCATTTGAAATAATCAATGAATTTTTAATCCAATAAAATGGATGAATTGTTTGAAGTAAAGGTTTAAATTAAACTTAAATAAATAACAGATAATCAGTGAATATCAATTACTAAATTTATAATAGTATTCACCCCCAAAATCACCTTAAATGCAACTAAAATTAATATTAAAAATATTTTATATTAAATCCGAAAATAATTAACAAGAAACATACAAGCTTGTTTCCTTAATAAATATCATCCCTATTTATATTGTTGTATGACAATTCCTAAAATAATACCCCCCAAAGCCTCAACAATTTTTGGAGCAGAAATTTCATGGTTTGCACCTATTTGTGCTGGTGATGATGACTTTTTAGGTACTCCAAATGAACAGTTTAAAAGTAATTGGAAAAATACAGCGGCTATTGTACGACAAGCAGATGCCTTAGGATATCGTAATAACTTGTGCTCCACCTCCTATCAAGTAGGTCAAGATACTTTAACATTTGCAGCAGCCATCGCTATACAAACCCAACAAATCAAATTATTGACAGCTATCAGATGCAGTGAAATCCACCCACCAATGCATGCAAAAGCAATTACTACCCTAGATCGCATGCTAGAAGGTCGCTTGACTTTAAATATCATTTCCTATAACCTTCCTGGTAAAGAGCTAGATTCAAGTGCACTTTATCAACGCTCAAGAGAGGTAATTACCATCTTAAAACAAGCATGGAATGATGATTTTATCGATATTCAGGGTGAATTTTATAATCTACACCTTCCTACTGCACCTGTCAAGCCTTATCAGCAAAAGGGTGGACCGATACTTTATTTTGGTGGTTATTCTCCCGAAGATATAGCTCTATGCGCAGAGCACTGTGATGTCTATCTAATGTGGCCTGAAAAAAGGGGAAAACTTAAAATACAAATGGAAACCGTCTCTGCCAAGGCAGCTACATATCATCGGACATTAGATTTCGGACTTCGGTTACATGTCATTTTAAAAGAAACTGAAGAAGAGGCCCGGCAATATGCTGATCAATTAACCTCTAAGCTAGATGTTGAAAAAGGCTCAGGAATAAGAGAAAGAACACAAGATGCAAAATCTTTGGGTGTTTACAAACAAAGTGAAATGCGGGCTTCTGCTGGGTCTTATCTTTTTGTTGAACCCCATTTATGGACGGGAATTGGGCTCGAGATCAGGTTGCGGTGCCGCTTTAGTAGGAAATCCCAGCAAATACTGGATAAAATTGAAGATTATATGAGTATGGGCAATCGTCCATTCATCTTTTATGGTTACCCACATCATCAGGAAGAACAATATTTTGGGAAATGGACACTCCCCCAATTAAAAACAATATCTCTGCCCGAGATATATGAAAGAATCCCAAAAACTCTTCCAGATACACCCTTAGGCAATGGACCTAGATTCTGATTGTCATGATAGATTTTATAATTGTATTGAGCTATTTCACCTTGATTTTAATAATAGCATTTAGAGGGGTGGGTAATAAAGCTCTAGATGCCGATATTTATTTTTTAAGCTCTAGAAATTTAAAATGGCCCTCAATTGCCATGTCTACTATTGCAACTAACATTCAAGGTTATCAATTTTTGGGCATGATGGGCTCGGCATATCTCTATGGTTTAGCACAGGCCAATCTAGAAATTAACGCTATACAAGGCCTTTTAATCGCAGTATTCATTTTTGTACCGATCTTTTTAAAATACAGAATGAGGACGGTCACGGAATTCATCACCATGAACCTCGGTAAAAGTGCAGGATTATTTTATTCATTAGCTAACATAAGTTTATTTTCCACCATAAGTTTGGGTGCTGCCTTATTTTGGGGTGCTTATGCTGCGGATCAAGTATTCGGAGAACAACTCGCTGTGCTGCACGAGGATCGAATGACACGTATTGCATTTTTAATCATTATCTTAGGCGTCTTTTCCGCATTATATACCTATCTAGGGGGTCTGAATGCTGTAGTCAAAACAGATGTCATTCAATTCGCTATCTTATTATTTGGTGGCCTATTCATTCTATCAGTAAGTATCCAAGCACTAGGTGGCTGGAGTGAGCTCTTTACAAAAACAAGTAACCGGATGCACCTACATTTACCTGCAGATCATCCGAAACTACCTTGGACCCACTTATTTGGACTATTTTTTTTAAATATTAATTATTGGTGTGCAAATCAGACCATCATACAACGCTCACTGGCCGCTAAAAATCTAAAGGAGGCACAAAAAGGATTATTGGTAGGTGGAGTTTTAAAATATCTTATGGCACTCATCATCGTAATTCCCGGTATCGCCCTGTATGGTACCTTGGGTGAGGGCTTGAGTGATCCCGATATGTCTTTCCCTTTTTTAGTTAATCGATATGTTCCGATTGGACTTCGTGGTATCATACTCTGTGGCCTATTTGCTTCTTTAATGAGTACTGTAGACTCCACTTTTCATTCTATCGCTACCTTATGGTCCGTCGATATCTATTCAAACTATATTAACAAAGAGCCTTCTGATCATCAAAAGATAAGGGCAGGAAGGCAAGCCATTATTTTTAGTTTAATGACCTCACTTATCGTGGGCATGGTATTACTATATCTAAAATTTGAGAATCCCAGCGCTGCCTTTACGCATACGTTAAACAACCTACGGTACTATATTAATTGCGGTATTACTGTAATGATTTGCGCTGCTGTATTATTAATTACCCCTAATAAAAAAAAAGTGTTATTTGCTTTTATGCTTACCCTACCACTAAATTTTTTAATACAATATCAACTGCCTAATATGAATTATTTTGTTCGGGCATTTTGGGTCATTTTAACCTGCTTGCTGATAGCAACTGAAGGGAAAATCAGTAATTTTTCTTCTCTCAAAAAATTATTTCAATCCAGTTCTAAATCAATAAGCAGCCTTGGATGGACCCTCTTGGCAAGTCTAATTTTAATCCACATTCTCTTTCATTAAGGGTAACACATTACTTAGTTTTTTAACTTTGTTAGTTCCTAATTTTATACTTTAGTAGGATGAACGAAAGGTTAAAACAAGACTTAAATGAGATGGCAAGTATGCTTGATGAAGTGAAAAACCAGGGACTCTTATATCTGGATCATTTACATTCTCGTCCTACTTCAAATTCACATGAAAATATTT
>CACLDR010000075.1 GCA_902605755.1 uncultured Marinoscillum sp.
GATTCTTCAGACTTTAGCTATGAAATTGAAAGTGCGGTTATAGCAGCTAATGATGAAGAGATCCTTCGCTCCATACTGGTATACCCAAATCCTATTGATAGTGAAATAACAGTTACAAGACTTGATGGACAAAATATGGGTGTGGACATTCTGTCATTATCAGGGAAGGTGGTTCTATCTAGAAATGTTGTTGCAGGAGAGAAAATAGATGTTGAGACATTGAAAAGTGGTATTTACATAATAAGAATTAAAACGGTAAATGAACTCCCCCAGCTATTCAAAATATTGAAGCGATGATATTTTCAAGACCTCTTTCACGTCGAAAGTTTCTTAAGAGTTCTAGTCTTGCCACGATGGGGTTTATGACCGCTAATACCTCGGTAATGGCGAACCCTTCTAAAATTTATCTACAAGAATATCCATGGAGAACTTTCATGGAAAGAGAGGGCATAGACTGGCACAACGAACCCATTAAAAACTACCAACAGCTCTTGTCTTCGGCTTTTAAAAAGCTTGAGCCAGTCATTGATTCTTTCGAATACTTCGAGGTAGTAAAATCATCTATAGACTGGAAGTCTTTCGACATAATCTCTGTTTATCTCAATGCAATTCTCCACGAACAGAAAAGTTTAAATCAAAAAATAGGTCAAGTCAGAGAGATTGCGAAGTTTTATGCTAAATTGGGTGCAAAGATTATAATTATAAATCCATCACCAATAAGTTGGGATGATGTGGTAGATAAAACTGATGATGAACTAAATACACAGGTCAAAGCGCTTGACTTGTTAAGTAAATCCTTTGCTGAGATGGGCCTGCTTTTGGCCTATCACAATCACGATGCGGAAATGAGAAATAGTGGAAGAGAGTTGCATTGGATGTTGCAGAAAACAAATCCGCAATGTCTTAAATATTGTTTGGATTGTCACTGGATTTATAGGGGAGGTGGTAACAATTCGAGGGAATTGTTTAGAATAATTGATTTATATGCAGATAGGATAGTTGAACTTCATGTAAGGCAATCAGCAAATGGAATATGGACTGAAGCTTTCAAGGAGGGCGACATTGACTACCTCAAGATAGCCAAGGTACTAAAATACAAAAATATTAAACCCAGATTGGTTCTCGAACAAGCCGTAGAAAAAGGTACTCCGAACACTATGAGTATTGATGAATCTCATAGACTTGGAATTCAGTATGCCAATAAAATATTTGTTGATTTTTAGAATTACAAAACGAATGGAAAATTTACGGAAACAAATATTTTTTTTTTTAGTGTTTACGCTGCTTTCAGGATGTACAAGTAGAACTGAAAATAACATCATAAATTCACCCTTCAAGGGGGTTAATTTAAGTGTTCCCGCAAAAAATTGGCAGACGTCTTTTTTAACTGGAAATGGAACACATGGTGTGATGGTCCCTGGTGATGCCCTCGTGGAGAAGCAAATTTTCTGTCATGAAGCGCTTTTTATGCCCCAATACCCACCTGTATCTGCTCCGGACCTTGCTTCACGTCTCTCTGAAATTCAAGAGTTAATCCTAAGCGGTAAGAACAGAGAAGCGGCTTTTTTAATGGTAGAAGAGGGTAAAAAAGTTGGGATCGATGAAATGATATGGACCGATCCATTGGTTCCTGCTTGTCAAATGGAACTAGAGTTCCTCGATAAATCAGAAATTTCGTTTTACGAAAGATCAGTCAATTATGAAAATGGCTTGGTCTCTACTAAATGGCAACAAAATAATGCTCATTATCTGAAGGAAGTTTTTGCTTCCCGGCCAGACTCATGTATTGTCACTAGAATTTTTAGCCCTAATGGTTCTCTGAATATTAGAATTAGGTTAAGTCAATTGCCCATTGAGGAGGGCATCAATGAGCAAGATCAAAGATTTTCCAAGGACGAGGTCATTACAAGGTCAGAGGGAAATATAACAACTGAGGGGAAATTGAATTTCATTACTGAATTTAAGAAAAAATGGGAGGGTTCCTTGAAAGGTTATTCTGTAGAATCAGTCATTCAGCAGTCAACTGGCGAACTCAGCGTTGAGGGAGATTGGTTGCAAATTAAAAATGCTGATGAAATACTTATTGTTTCCACCATTGATCTAGCTTATGAAGAGCCTCCAGTGGAAAATACAGAAGTAAATTTAGAGATATTACTAGATTATGGATTTGAAGAATTACTATCTCGTCATGAAAAAATTCATCAGGAAATGTTCAATAGGTTTTCTATTAAAATTAATAGCCAGCAAAACCATCTCTCTGCATATGAGTTACTGGATAATTCTAATATTGGTAATTTAAATCCTCAGCTTGTAAATCAGGTCTGTCAAGCTGCGCGATATGAACTTGTAAGCAGCACTGGTCAATTTCCACCCTCATTGCAAGGGATATGGGGAGGAACATGGTTACCTGCATGGTCTGGGGATTTCACGCTTAATGGAAATGTTCCATCAGCGATTTCAAGTGGATATAATACCAACTTTTTTGAGGTAAATACAGCTTATATGAACTATATGTTGGGTATGCTCAGTGATTTTAGAAGAAATGCTAAGGGCCTTTTTGATGCACCGGGTATATTTGTGCCGTCCCGTACAAGTTCCTCAGGTAGCACATATCATTTCTTTGAGGATGAGTACCCTCATTTATTTTGGTTCGCAGGTGCCGCTTGGGCCTCTCAGATTTTTTATGATTATTGGCAATATTCGGGCAATGAGAAGTTGCTGAAAGAGTCCATAATTCCGTTTATGTTGGAATCGCTTGAGTTTTATGAGTCCATATTGTACAAAGATAAAAATGATGATCTTCATTTCATCCCGTCTTATTCCCCCGAGGTTGGTCCAAAAGATCTACATCCTTTGGCCATCAACGCCACAATGGATGTGGCTGCATTGAAACAATTAATTAGAAATTTAATTAAACTTGAGAGTGCAGGATTATTAATTACCGACAAGATTTCATTTTGGCGGGATGTTATTAATCGATTACCCGATTATGAGATAAGTAAACAAGGCGAGCTAAAAGAATGGATTTATCCAGGTTATGAAAATGTTAATGAGCACCGGCATGCCTCTCATCTGTATCCATTATTTTATGAGGTTGATCCAGAATTTATTGAAAATATGGAATTAAAAAATGCTGCTGTGAAGGCTATTGAGGCAAGAATG
>CACLDR010000076.1 GCA_902605755.1 uncultured Marinoscillum sp.
AATAACCCCTTAGAGATTTTCCGAAAAATTAATGGAAAATGGTGCCAAGATAAAATTTAGTGATGCGAAAAACTTTTTTTTGTATCGATGCTCATACTTGCGGTAATCCAGTGAGATTATTAGTTGGCGGTGGACCGGTACTTCATGGTGTAGATATGAGCGAGAAAAGACAACATTTTATTGCAGAATATGATTGGATACGCAAAGGCCTCATGTTTGAACCGAGAGGTCATGATATGATGTCCGGCAGCATTTTATTTTCACCATCTGATCTACAAAATGATATGGGTGTATTGTTTATCGAAACAAGTGGTTGCCTCCCGATGTGTGGTCATGGCATCATTGGGACAGTTACTATTGCGATACAGGAGGGACTAATTATTCCAAAGAAAGCAGGTCAACTGAGGCTTGAAACCCCTGCCGGTCTAGTCAAGATTTCTTACATAAGTGAAAATAATAAAGTTAAGAGTGTCAAAATGACTAATGTCCCCGCTTATTTGGCAGCAAAGGACTTGGAGGTAGATTGTCCAGAATTAGGTCAACTCAAGTTTGATGTAGCTTATGGGGGAAATTTTTATGCGATAATTGACCCTCAACGCCATTTTTCAGGTATTCAGAACTATACTGCCGGTGCCCTGATTTCATTGAGTTCAGAATTGAGGAGGAGAATCAATATGAAATACCCTAATCAATTTATTCATCCGGAAAATGATACTATTAGAAATGTGAGTCATTTATTATGGACAGGAACACCATTAGACCCATCTTCGGATGGTAGAAACGCAGTTTTTTACGGAGAAAAAGCTATCGATAGGTCTCCATGTGGTACAGGTACTTCCGCAAGAATGGCTCAAAGATTTGCACGCGGTTTACAAAATAAGGGCAGTTCTTATGTTCATGAAAGTTACATTGGCTCTAAATTTACTGGGTGCATTGAATCTGTTACAGAGGTGGATGGAATTCAAGCCATTATTCCACGCATAGAGGGATGGGCTAAAATAACTGGATATAATCAAATTATCATAGATGATGATGACCCTTATGCACATGGCTTTCAAGTGATATGAACAGAGGGAAGGTCGTCATTTTAGGTGGTGGGGTAATTGGATTATGTTCTGCTTATTATTGTCAAAATCATGGATTTGAAGTAACTATTTTAGATAAAGGTGAGTTTTCTTCGGGTACCTCTTTTGGAAATGCAGGTATGATTGTACCCAGTCATTTTGTGCCACTAGCGCAACCAGGCATAATTGCTAAAGGGATTAAATGGATGTTTAATTCTGAAAGTCCTTTTTATGTCAGGCCAAGGTTTTCTCGAAGCTTACTGGATTGGGGCTGGAAATTTTATCATTACTCTTCTAAAAATCATGTTTTAGGATCTGCTCCACTATTAAAAGAGCTTAATTTAGAGAGCAAAAGACTATATGTGAGTCTATGTGATCAGCTTGAAGACATCAAAATTGATGAAAAGGGATTGATCATGTATTGCAAAACTCGTCGGGCATTAGATGAAGAGGCACAATTGGCTGATCAAGCAGTTAAACTTGGACTCAAGGCCATTGTGATGGATAAACAACAATTGAATGATATAGATCCTAATCTTACCCTTGATGTTGAGGGAGGAGTTTATTTTCCTGATGATGCCTTTTTTAGTCCAAATCTTTTTTTAGAAAAGTTGAAATTAAAGCTTATTGAAGAGGGTGTGGAAATGGTATCTCAAGTTGATAATATCAAATTCGAAGTTGGTAAAAATTTGAAATTAATTGATACAAATCAGGGTACATTTTCGGGTGATCAGTTTGTTATTTCGGCAGGTGTTTGGACTGAAGAATTGGCTAAATTATTAGGATTAAAAATCCTTATGCAATCTGGAAAGGGATATAGTTTTACATTGGAAAATCCAGTTGAAATACCGAAGATATGTTCTATTCTAACTGAAGCTAAAGTAGCTGTAACACCAATGATTGAAGGGTTACGTTTTGCTGGAACGATGGAAATTGGGCCATTAAATTTTGATATTAACCAAAGGCGTGTTCAAGGCATAAAAAAATCAATTGCTAGCTACTTTCCATCTTTCCATCTTTCAGATTTCAATGAAGCTGAAATTTGGACCGGTTTAAGACCCTGTTCACCAGACGGTTTACCTTATATTGGTAGAGTAAAAAAGTTGTCAAATGTACTTCTAGCAACTGGTCATGGTTTGATGGGTATGAGTTTGGGCCCTATTACAGGAAAATTAATTGCTGAAATAGCCTCTGATCAGTATCCAAGAATTGAAATTTCAAGTCTAGCGGTAGAAAGATTTCTTTGACTTATTTGAATTTAAATATATAGTTATACTGAAATGACAAAACAATATATAATTACAGGGATGACTTGTGAGGGTTGTTTGGTAAATGTCAAAAAGGCTATTAATTCTTTTCCAAGTATCGAAGTGGTGGATATTCAACTTGATTATCCTCAGGTAGATATTTTCTCTAAGGAGTCTTTAAATTTTGATGAAATTAATTTTGAGTTGAAAAAGCGAGGGAATTACACGATAGTTGACACAGATCAAGCACAGCAGGCTAGTTTTGGTGTCCCATTGAAAAGTAAGATTCTACTTCCTGACAAGAGTATAAGCACTTATCTTCCTTTAATACTTATTATTGGATTTATATCTGGAATAAGCGTATTAATCCAATATCCATTTACTGATTTTTCACCCATGCTCTGGATGCGTCATTTTATGTCAGGATTTTTTCTCTCTTTTTCCTTTTTCAAATTCTTAAACCTCTCAGGGTTTGCAAATGCTTACTGCATGTATGATATTGTGGCAGCTAAATGGAAATTTTGGGGATATGTATATCCTTTTGTTGAATTAATGCTAGGAATACTATATTTAATAAATATTGTACCATTTTACGTTAATTTGTTAACCTTAATAATCCTGGGTGTGAGCAGTGTGGGTGTTATCAAAAGTAATTTTAAAAAGGAGCAGATCAAATGTGCTTGCTTGG
>CACLDR010000077.1 GCA_902605755.1 uncultured Marinoscillum sp.
CTTTTCTCAAAGGATGTTCATCGGCGCATGCGTTAAAAATTTCATCCCACACTTGATTGGCGATGATTTTCTCAATAATACCCAAACAGTCATCAAGATGAATTAGGTTTACGGGATTATCTGGATTGGTTAATAATTTATTTTTAAACCATTTTCCTGGATGCCTTCGTTCATCGAAAAGACCCGATAATCTAATAATTGTACTTTGATTCATCGCATTTTGAATTAGTTGTTCAATTATGAAAAGCGGATGCCCCAAGTCAAGGGCACCTTTTTCATTAATAGGTTCCGCACTGGGTAAGTATACGTCTGTAGAACTTGTATAAATTAATTTAATAGTAGAGGGAAGCTTTTTAATTAAATTGTTAAAAGGGTTTATTTGTTTTAAAGGAATTGTTATGATGAGTATATCGGCTTTTAAAAAATCACTCAATCGAGGTTCTGATTCCGTAAGTTTGATAAGGTAAGGAATGATTCCTAAACTTTTAATAACCGCCATTTTTTGTGCGGAAGTGGTGGACCCTTTTACTTGATGACCTTTTTGGACTAATCGTGCGGCTAAGGGTAGCCCCAACCAACCGCAACCAAGGATACTGATGCAATAATTGAGATTATTTTTTTTAACTAAAGTCAATTCTTTTTTTAATAAAAACAGTCTGTTTTTTTATCTCTTTTGGCTGAATTAGCTGTCTGGATAATTCCATTCATTGCGATATAGATACCTTTACTAAGAGTATTTGCTGCTCCAATGGCGGTCCCGATATTTAAAGCAGCATCGCTATTGGTAAATCTTTCGGGTCGTAGGGCGCCGGTTAGAATAACTAGTTTTTCATTTAAATTTTTTTCTAAAAACTTACCTGTCTTAATTAAAGTATCTGTTCCATGCGTGATGATAAATATGGTTGATGGTTGCTTTTGAATCAATGCCAATAAATGATTTCTATCTGAGCTATCAATTTCTAAACTGTCTTTCTTGAAAGCAGTGATGATTTCGTATGTAAAGTTGGGATTTATCTTTTCCAAAATCCTTTGAATAGCGGAGTCACCTATTTCAAAAGCCCATCCATTTCTTGTTTTGGGATAATCTTTATCGATGGTACCACCGGTTTGAATGAAAGTTATTTTTAACGCGCTCAACGGATTTGATTAGTCTTTGACACGATTGAATGAAAAAGCTTTAAGCATCCATTTTGGCAAAGCTTCGGTCGCTCTTCTTGTCTTTAAGTTCAAATTGAATCCTAGCTTTTTAATAATAGGAACTTTATGCGTTTCAACAAATTCAACAAGGGCCCCATCTGGATCTTCGATGTAGGAGAAGAAGCCGGCGGCTTCCCCCATATCGAAAGAGGCACCATTTTGAGCAGAACTACTATCAACAGTAAATGGGAATCCTTTATCCTCACACTGTTTTCTTAGGGCATCCATTCCTGTGATGTCGAAGCATAAGTGTATAAAGCCTAAATCACCCCAGAATCTATCCTCAAATATTTTATTTTTTTCCTTATTTTGAGATTCAAATATTTCTATCTCACTAGATCCAAACAATTCAGAAAATGCACCTGTTCTAGATTGAGAATGAGTGAGAATTGCTCGTTTGTATTTTCCTTCTTTAAGTGGCAGTCCTTGAAGATCCGCATACACACCTTCACTTTTATACAGCACTTGATCATAACCTAAAATATCTTTATAAAAGGAAATAGATTTGTCTAAGTCTGAGCATCCGATAGTCACGCCGTATGTTGCTCCTGTAAGTTTGTTTTCATTTTTGAACCAAGATGCCTTTTGTTCAATTATATCAAAAATATTGCCGTTTGGATCGCACATATAAAAATGCAAAACACCTCTTGGATCAATCATTAACTCACTCATTAAATCCAAGCTTTCTGATTTAAAGTATTTGTATGTCTTTTGAATATTTCTAGCACGAATTTTTGCACAAAAAATGCCAAGATCACCTAATCGTATTTTTTGCTTGGGTGGTTGAGGAGTCCGTTGAGTATATTGCCAAATCTCAAAGCCACCACCACCTTGCAAATTGAGAGTTAAGGCCGCATATCTCTCGCGAGGTTCACCCCCGGTGTAGGGGAGCATATAATGGGCAATGGCAGCATCTTCAAAAACACGAATATCCACACCAAAATATTTGCGGTACCATCGCCATGATTTTTTTACATTGGCTACTCCAATACCTATTTGCTGAATACCACTGATGACTACTTGGTTCATTTTTTAAAAATAATTTCTTATTACAAAAAAAGGCTTTAAAAATATCTAATACAAATTCATAAATTATTATTTAATTCATCTTATAATACGATCAATTTTTCATAATATAGTAGTTCAAATGGAAAGTTTTGTTGTGTCGGCTCGTAAATACAGACCCTTGGGGTTTAGTGAGGTATTGGGTCAAGGTCATATTATTACCACTTTAGAGAATGCAATTGAACAAAATCAATTGGCACAAGCCTTGTTGTTTTGTGGGCCTAGGGGGGTTGGAAAAACGACATGTGCTAGAATTTTATCCAGGATGATTAATGGATTTAAAGCTCAAAATGGCGATTTAAACACGGCCAATTTAAATATTTATGAATTAGATGCAGCATCTAATAATTCAGTTGAAGATATTCGCAATCTCATCGATCAGGTTCGTTACCCTCCCCAGGAGGGGAAATATAAAGTTTATATCATCGATGAGGTGCACATGTTATCCAATCAGGCGTTCAATGCCTTTTTGAAAACGCTTGAAGAACCACCTTCATATGCGATTTTCATTTTAGCCACTACAGAAAAATATAAAGTCATTCCGACCATCTTGTCAAGATGTCAGATTTATGATTTCAATCGAATTGAAATCGAAGATATTGTAGACCAATTAAGAAAGATAGCAAAAGAAGAAGATATCAGTTTCGAGGATGATGCCTTACACCTAATTGCACAGAA
>CACLDR010000078.1 GCA_902605755.1 uncultured Marinoscillum sp.
AAATAAAAATGAGAAAAATTAAAAAGCTTCTTTGACAGAAAAATAAACGGCCGATTGTCCATTATGTGTAAAGCCTATATCAAGACGAATATTTAAGGATTGCTCCTTTAAAGCCTGAAATCGACCACCAACGCCATAATTAAATTTTAAACTCTCAAAATTGATCGCCTTTAGATAATCAAAAACATCACCAACTCCCGCGAAAAGCACACCTCCCAATCGCCAAAATAAATGTTGTCGGCCTTCAATTTGGGTATAAAAAGAATGTTGAGCTGTATATAAATTGGTATTATAAATGCCTCTCAAATAGTCCTTCCCTCCCAGTTTAGATAATTTATAAAAAGGAGTGTTACCTTGATTAAATTGTGCTGAGAGCTGAAAGGCTAGAACACGTTGATCACTAAAAAATCTTTTATATTGACGATAATCGAAGAAAAAATGTTGATATTGATAATCACTTCCAATCATTGATCCATACCAACGAGTTCCTATTTGTATGAATTTACCTTTTCGAGGATAGAGGATCTGGTCTCTATTATCAAAGGTGAACCCAATACCAGTCCCCACGGAATATCCTCCCTTCAAGCCACTTGGATTTTCTTGGCTAAGTAGTCCATTGGGTATAAGATCTTGTAAAATGCTATAATCAAAATCAAAAAGAGCGCCTGCATATAGTTTGGAAGTAATTTCTTTCATTACAAAACCTTGTGTGCTCATGAATTGACGTTTAAACAGCTCCTTTACATTGGGATCATTTGTATTGCCTAGCCCAAAAAAATAGTCTGGATAATTTGAATATTTAATTTCGATATCTAATCGACTATTTTTTTCTGTAAAAAAGCTACCATCAAGAGTAAAAATAGATTGATTATTTAAGGTATAAGCCATTTTAGGACTGATCAAATTAGGGGTGTAACTGTAATTACCACTTTTATTTTTGAGGATAATAAGCGCGAAGACACCGAATGAAAGATCAGTTTCAGGTGAATAAGCAAGACTTGGATAAATACCTATTTCTACATGGTCTTGAAGTGAATCTACATTTTGTCCTAAAAGAGACACGGGTAACAGCAATAGAAACCAAATTGAACTGAGATGCATTATTAAGACAAAAAAATCATTATGAATATTTTTTTGAAATCGAGATACAAAAATGTTTTTTTTAGTTATTCAAATTAAATAATCTTTGGGGAGCATATTTTCTATAATACCATTTACAAAAGATTTTTCTATTATAATTTAAGATTAAGGTTTTATTTTAACGGCAGGATTACCAAAAACAGTCTCTTTTTTTGCAACGTTTGCGATAACTACTGATCCAGCACCTATGCTAGCTCCTTCACCAATGGAGACCCCTGCGATGATCACAACTCCTGAACCTATAAATGTCTTTTTCTCAATAGTAGCGCCAGCATTGATAATTGATCCGGCACCTATTTGGACAAAATCTTCTATGACAACATCCTGTTCTATAATAACACTCGAATGAATGATACAATGTTGACCAATGACACTTCCAGACCCAATGATGCTGCCGGAATTGATAAAATTCCCATGACCCATATCAGCGGATTTAACAATAAATGCTTTTTCATGAATGGCATTTACAGGCATGGTTTTTCTTGATTTAATGATCATCTCAGTCAAATGGGTGCGCATTTTGTAATCATCATATGCAATGAAAGCTTCACATTTTTTACCTATCAATTTCGTAAATCTCTTGTCATCTGTTAGTCCTAATACAGGAATGTCATTGATTATTTTTTGATGTGTCGATTTATCATCATCCAAAAAGCCATATACCGTAATCTGGTTACTCTGAAATATTTCAAGTACACTTTTCGCAATTCCCTTTGCTCCAAATATGATTACTGGTTTTTCCATTATTATTAATTATTTATTCAAAATTAATCACTACATAACTTTATTTGATTTCATTGAAAGAGCGGTCATTTCAATACATTACGACATCAAAAAAATTAAAGCTACCATTTTTCATATTTTAGCATGGCTGTAGCCATTTTATCTTGTAGACCAGCAGCTGCTAAACCTGCATGATATGCAAAATCAACTGTACTGTCCGCATAAATGATATTTCTAGCTGAATTAATAAGTAGGCCTCCAAAATTATTCATGGCATATTTGCAAACTAAGTCTAAATCACCACCTTGTGCCCCTACACCAGGGATTAATAAAAAATGGTTAGGGATGATTTTCCTTATTTGAGCTAATGTGTTTATTCGGGTTGCTCCCACAACGTACATTAAATTTTGATCAGAACCCCATTTGGAACTAATCTCAATGATTTTTTCATAAATTTTTTGACCGCTATTTCCGATCATTAATTCCTGAAAATCCAGTGCACCGATATTTGAAGTTGATGCCAATAAGATAGCCCACTTATCTTTATGATTCAAAAATGGAGTCACTGAATCATAACCCATATAGGGAGAGAGAGTAATAGCATCAAATGACATTTTTTTAAAAAATGCTTCTGCATATTTATTAGACGTATTCCCGATGTCACCTCGTTTGGCATCAGCGATGGTAAATATTTCTTGGGGGATATATTCCACTGTTTTTTTTAAAGCTTGCCAACCCTGAGTACCCAAAGATTCATAAAAGGCAATGTTAGGCTTATAGGCGATTGCATAGGGGAGAGTCGCATCAATAATGGCTTTATTGAATTCAAAAATTGGATCCTCCGTCTCCAGAAGATGTTTGGGAATTTTGTCTAAATCTGGGTCTAAACCCACACAAAGGAAAGATTTTTTTCTCTTAATATGGTCAAATAGTTGTTTTTTATTCATAGACCTAATAAC
>CACLDR010000079.1 GCA_902605755.1 uncultured Marinoscillum sp.
TTGTAAATCTCCGCTTTTGAGTACTTCTCAAAATCCTTATATTCAATTTTTTTATCAGATAAAATACGTATTTCAATAATCTTTCTTCTTTCCCCCCTAATTATCTCAGTAATTTCTCCGCTCACAGGTGCAACGAACAAAACATCCTCTCTTCCTTTATCGTAAAAAATCGGACTTCCTGATTTGACATTTTCCCCCACAGATACCAATAACTTTGGTTGAACCAAACCCTTGAAGTCACCGGGTTTTACAGCAAAGGAATCAGGCTGCTTTATTTTATGCTCTTCAAGATGTGCTCTTCCAACCAAAGGAAGATTAAAACCTTTATTTAAATGAAATGTTTGAGGCATGAAATTTTATTTGTAGTCTCGTTTTTTGATCTGCACAAAATTAATAATAATTCTTTTAAACTATAAGATAAGAAGGCAACTAAATAATATTTTTAATCTAAAAAAAATGAGTCCTATCCACTTAACCTATTAAAAAATTGGATACTTGTTTCATCAACCAGTTTGGGGTGGAGGTCGCTCCACAAATACCCACGTTATCGGTTTCTTTCAGCCATTCCTTCTTAATTTCATATTCATTTTCAATAAAATAACTCCGTTGATTTTGCTTAAGGCAAACTTGATAAAGCGCTTTACCATTAGAGCTCTTTTTACCAGAAACAAAAAGAATCACATCATGTTGTTTCGCAAATTTTTCTAATTGCGGTTCTCTATTAGAAACTTGCCTGCAAATACTATCGTTAGCTTTAAACTCACCTTCAATAAGCTCTCCCTTTTCTTGTATAATACGATCTTCAATGAGAGACTTCATTTGATAAAATCCTTTCGCACTTTTTGTGGTTTGACTGTATAAAATTATCGGCCTCGACCAATCTATACGCTCCAGATCCTTTTCTTCCATCACGACTATCGCCTCCTCATTAGTCTGACCAATGAGACCAGTCACTTCTGCATGTCCTGGTTTGCCGTAAATGACAATTTGTCCTTTTTTATCTTTAACCTGATCAAAAGAATTCTTAACTCTATTTTGAAGCTTAAGTACTACTGGACAAGAGGCATCAATCAACTCAAGGTTATTAGTCAAAGCTGTTTTATACGTTTCAGGAGGCTCTCCATGTGCCCGTATTAATACTTTAGCATCATGAATTTTCTTAAGATCTTCATAATTGATTATTTTTAGCCCTTTCGCTTCCAGACGCTCCACCTCCATACTATTATGTACAATATCTCCTAAACAATATAAAGTTCCACCCTGATTCATTTCGTCTTCAGCCATCTGAATTGCAAATTCAACGCCAAAACAATAACCTGAATTAATATCTATTTCAACCTTCATGAATAATTTTATTAGCTATTTCTACGATTTTTTTAACTTGATCCTCTAGCGTTAGATAAGTATTATCTAAGGAAATTGCATCCTTTGCTTTGATCAATGGACTTTCTGATCTATTAGCATCTAAATCATCTCTTTTGGCTAGGTTTCTTTTAATCTCTTCAATATTAACTTGAATGCCTTGCTGTTCAAGCTCCTTATGACGTCGCATAGATCTAATATGTAAATCTGCAGTCATAAATATTTTCAGAGCAGCATCAGGAAACACTATTGTACCAATATCTCTACCATCCATGACCATTTTTTTTCCAAGCCCCAATTTTTGTTGCCTATCCACCATAGCCTTCCTAATCAAAGGCTTGGCTGCAATTTGACTGACAATTTCATCAACTTCTGGACGCCTAATTTGGTAATCCATAATCTTTTTATTTAGCAAAATCTCTGAAGTATTCAACATCTTATTAAACTGAAAGGAAATTAAAATTTTATCCAATGCCGCAGTCACCTCTTTTTCCTTATCAAAATCGATTTGATGATTTATAAAATAATGGGCTACACAGCGATACATTGCGCCTGAATCAATATATGTGTAACCCAAAGCACGAGCAACTTTTTTGGCAGTAGAACTTTTCCCTGTTCCAGAAAATCCATCAATAGCTACAACAATATCTACCATCAACAATCCTTTATTGGACAATTAAATTTTCCTGGTTTCATTTTCCCCTTGTAGCGTTGTTGGCCAGGATTGTTTTTACAACCTTCCATTGGAAATACAACCATTATTAGTAACAAGAAAATCCCCATAAAAGAAATATATTTTTTCAAAAGATATTTCATTAATAACTGTTTACTTGCGTTTCGCTATCGACCTTCCTAATTAAACCTTGCAAAACACTACCCGGACCTGATTCATAAAAGGATGTAGCTCCATCATTAATCATCTGCTTTACACATTGAGTCCATTTTACAGGAGAAGTTAATTGGGCTTCGAGGTTAGATTTAATAACTGAAACATCGGTATTACCTTTTGCATCAACATTTTGATAAATAGGGCATTTTGGAAGTTTAAACTCAGTAATTGCAATGGCATCTGCCAACTCGAATCGTGCCGACTCCATTAAAGGGGAATGAAATGCTCCACTGACTGGTAAAAGTATTACGCGCTTGGC
>CACLDR010000080.1 GCA_902605755.1 uncultured Marinoscillum sp.
GCAATAAAGTTTGGATCGATATTTAGAGCCTCTGAGTTACCTTTCAAAAATCTAATTGCCGCTTTTACATCGTGAAGTTGAGCTGGAAAAGCATATGTATTGCTGGACCTATGATTCAATGTTACAATTATAAAGTCATTATTTAATAATTTTTTTACTGAACCCTTGATATGATGAAGTGACCCATCTTTTCCTGAATTACCTCGCCAAGCACTTCCATAAATAATAATAACACAGGGATATTTTTTTTTATTCTTCCGTAAATCCCTAATAACTTTGTTTAATTCCTCATATTGCTCATTCAATGCTAAAACACTTATATTATTTAAATTAATTTCCATTCCTATTGGATAATATAGATCTAGTCTGTGGCCATTGATGCCATCTCCAACATAATCTAAAGATGAAAAAAAGTTGGGATATCGCGTGTCTCTATTTCCCCATCCTTCATTATATGCAATACCCCATTGGGATTGAGATAAAAAAGTTTTGAAAACAAGAATTAGAATTAGTAAAAATTTATTTTTCATGAAAAAATACATGAGTATAATTGAGTATAATAATAATGCTTAATCTAATTAAAAAATTTGATTGATCCCCAAAATGCTAAAGAAACAACCCTTCCCACACCTCCGCTGAAACTTCGCAAGAAACAAATTACAAGATATTAGACATCATGAAATAGAATAATCAAACCTTTAAAAAACTATCCAAAAAAGCAAGTTGATCTACTGTTTCTAGAAGAACATTGTGGTGCTGTATGCCTTGTTTAAGCAGATGAATCCGACATCGCCAAAGGTATTAGACTGGAGCTAAAGCGGGTTTAAACCCCTTCGTTAATGTGGTCGTTATCGTTTTGGAGGAACTAGAGGATTCAGGCTTTGTAGAGTGAAGAAGTTATGACTTTACACTTGCCACAGTGACACACAAAAAGTGAGTACACGTTAAGCTAAAAATAAGTAATTAGGTCAAGGATTACTATGGGGTTGGAGTACTTAAATTTGAGATTTAAACAGCCGTTTTAAAGGAGATAAATAATACTTTTGAGTGATTCTCTAAGGAGTTGTTATTGGTATTAATTGGTAAGGTATGATCCTATACATTTTCTATAGTCAAGAAGCTTTCGAAAAATTTATGTCATATGACCATAAATTTCATCAAGAGGTACTAATGGTATTATGCCTTTTCTGATTGAAGATAATCCTTATTCGGCTTTTGTAAAAGCATCATAAAAGGAGAATTTAGTTCTTATAATATCGTAATTTAATTCTATGCAGTGCATTAGAAAAGAGGTTCGTTTTTCTATCATTAATTATTGTTTGAAGTAGATCATTTATGGATATCTATCAAGAAAGGTATTTCTCAGTTTATAACAAAAAGTAAACAATAAATATAAAATCAAAATAAAACTCACACCATTGAAATTTTTTTACTTGAATTTTTTTTAGTTCCATAGCATTTAAATAAATTGATGCTTAAACTATAAATCATAATCGAAATATATTTGTCATGAAATTTTCTAGAAATTTTTCTGGGTTTTTTAGACCTGGTTCCTCTAATTTTTCATCAATTCAAACCTTACTTGGGGATTTCTTAAATGATAGAATTTCTCCTAGCCTAATCGAAGAGAATCATTCAGTGCTGGGAAAGGAACTGTTAAAAACTTCATGGGGTAATCAACCTCTGGAAAGGGTAGTTCAAAATAATGATGATTTGAAAGATATTTTGAGAAATCCAGAGGTTTATAAAAATGCTGTTTGCATAGTTGAACCTGCAGATCATGTAGGAACAAATTTAACTGGAGAGAATATCAGAGCATCGTCAAATATCGCTTTTTTACTTCAATATATCGCAGATTGCGATTCAATTTTAATTCCAATTTGGAAAACGGGGAAACTTGATAATTCATTATTAATGAATCTGTTGAGTAATTCACTGGCTTTTTTTATTGAAGGTGGTCATCCAACTGTAAAAGATCCAAAAAGTTTTTCTGGATTAAATTTTAGTTTAGATGATTTACAAAATTTAAGTGAAAAAATTATCCTTTCTAGAGAACTGAAAACAGCACCCGCTATTTTTATCTGCTTAGGTCATCAATTAGCCGCTCAGGCTCACATAAAGGCAATAAAAAGAGCATCGCAAGAAATTTTGGAAACTCTAAAAATTAAATCACTCCAACAAATACCACAATACAAAAACCTTTTGAAAGTGGTGAAAAATATAATTTCCGTAGGACAAAATCTAAGTGTGTATAAAGATAATGTCGAAGTTGCCAAGGGTTGGGATGATCCTCTTTTTGCGGTTGCAATAAATGAAGTACCTGAAGTTGGAAAAGTTGAGTTACATCATTATTCCCATTCAGGAAAACATCCAAGTAAGGATTTTGCAAAACTCCTTATGTATCATGACTATACTAGCGAGCGAGATATAGGAATAGTTGAGCAGTCCGTCACCTTTGAGAAAGATTTAA
>CACLDR010000081.1 GCA_902605755.1 uncultured Marinoscillum sp.
TAAATTACCCAATAAAAAAGATGACTAATATATGGATGTATTTCTTTGGGTTGTTAATTTTTATGTCAGGTTTAACTTTGATTTTCACAAAAAATCTTATTCATGCCGCTTTTTTGCTGGCCTTGTGTTTGTTGAGTATTTCTGGATTTTATATTATTTATAATGCAAGCTTTCTAGCAGTCATTCAAATATTGATCTACGCTGGAGGTATTTTAATTTTACTTGCTTTTGGTATTATGCTTACAAACAGATCTCCTCAGGGTAAAGTTGAGGTTCGAAATCACTTACTTTTTTTTGGTGCTCTAGTAACTTTGATTATGTCCCTACTTGTTTATGAATTGATGGATTTTTCTTTCATTCGAGTTCACGATTTTATCCAAACCACAGGTCAAATAAAGGAAATTGGTGTACGCTTTTTGACACAATATATTTTGGCATTTGAACTCATCGCTTTTTTACTGTTGGTGGTATTGGTAGGAGCTTCGTATTTGGGTAAAAAATCACAACATGCTTGATTCTATTACTTTTGGGCTGATGATTGGTACTTTTTTGTTTTGCACCGGATTATTGATTGTTATCATTAAGAGGAATGCTATTTTTGTCATGATAGGTATAGAACTAATGCTGAACGGAGCAAATGTGAACTTCGTTGTATTTTCAGCAACTGATCACAATATTCAAGGACAATTGATGGGAATTTTTGTTGTTGTGTTGGCAGCTTCTGAATCAGTAGTTGCTTTGGCTATAATGCTTAACATTTTTAGGCATTTCGAGTCTTTAGATCTTAGTTCTTTTAAAAAATTAAAGTATTAATTATGCAAGGCTACCTATTGGCTCTAATATTATTTTTGCCTTTGATGGGTGGACTTATTGCTTATATAATCCCCTCAAAATCCGGAATCATTGCCAGTAGTTTTTTATCAATAATCACTATTTTGGGGGTTTACTACCTCAGTTGCTTTCAAGGTGTGCTTTGGACTTTTCAGTTTGAATGGTTGCCTGGATATTTGCTGGGTTTATCTGTTGATAAATCGTCCGCGATTCTTATTTTACTTGTAAGCCTAATTTCTTTTTTAGTACATATCTTCTCGACTTTTTATCTCTCAAGTGATAATCATAAGAATCGTTATTATCTAAAATTGGGATTTTTCACCTTTTCTATGTTGGGTCTTTTAATGGCAGACCATTTTATTTTACTTTTCATTTTTTGGGAATTAGTTGGTTTGTCATCTTACATATTGATCATTTTTTGGTTCAAAAATTTTAAAAATGCGAAGGCAGGCAGGATCGTTTTTATGACCAATAGGATAACAGATTTAATATTATATGTAGGGCTATTGATGCTAATGGGATCTGGACATGATGGTTTTATATCCAATTTGGGTCAGTTAACCTCGAATATAAGCAGTACTACAATAGGGATATGTTTGTTGATTGGCGTCTTTGGTAAATCGGCTCAGTTTCCATTTTTCACGTGGCTACCCCGTGCTATGGTAGGCCCTGTGCCAGTATCGGCTCTGATCCATGCGGCCACCATGGTTGCAGCTGGAGTATATTTATTTTTTCGCATATATGAGGTATTTGATCCTTATTTATTGGATTGGATCGCTTTTTTAGGTCTACTTACGGCTTTTTTAGCTGCATTAATTGCCACTTACCAAACGGATATTAAAGCAGTATTAGCTTACTCTACAATCTCTCAGTTAGGTTATATGGTAATGGGTATGGGAGTAGGAGCCTATGATATGGCTATGTTTCACCTTTGGACACATGCTTTTTTTAAGGCAGGTCTTTTTTTATGTATTGGATCTGTAATGCATTATTTAAGTATCCAAGTTCCTGCAACAGATGTTCAAGATATGCGTAGTATGGGTGGATTAAAAAGCTATTTACCGTTCACATTTTGGTCTTATTTGGTTTGTATGATGGCCTTGGTGGGATTGCCTTTTTTTTCAGGTTTTATATCAAAAGAAGGTATATTGTTAGGTGTATTTTTTTGGGCACAGCAAAGCGAAAATGGGCTGGCTTTTGCTCTTCCAATCGTAGCTTTAGGGATATCTTTTCTTACAGCTTATTACATGGGCAAACAATTGTTTCTGGTCTTTTTGGGAACTTACAGAGGAAAAAAATTATCTAAAATGTATATAAAATCATGGAGTGAGAAAATACCTATATTGGTTTTAGCAGTTCTTTCAATTAGCTTTTTTTATCATTTAAATATTCCGGGTGTGGATTTGGTTTTTCTGGAATATTGGTTTGGTCCTCAGCCTAAGGTAGTAGAATCTTGGATGTTTATATTGTCTAGATCTTCAATCTTATTGGTGTTACTTGGTTTAGGTCTAAGCTATTGGAACTTTGGAAGGAGTGGCATAAATCAAGTGAACTCATTTAATTACTCAAGGTTATCTACTTTTGTTCAAAACGGATTTTACTTAGATAGGTTC
>CACLDR010000082.1 GCA_902605755.1 uncultured Marinoscillum sp.
GTGATCCCTAATGGTTTTTTTGAAGGCCCGCATTTGGCGCAGCATTCTCTTTTATCTGCTCCTCTTTTAATAATAAATTTGTTAATCAGATAAAAGACTGATACGGTCAGCAATAAGAAGATTATAAATGTTTGAAACATTATTTCAATAGATTGAAAGAAATCAATGCACTAATATAGGCAAGGGTAGTCATATAGACCAACTGTATTACAGGCCATTTCCAACTTTTTGTCTCTCGACGTACAACAGCCAAGGTACTCATACATTGCATGGCAAAAGCATAAAACAGCATTAGGGAGACCCCCGTAGCCAAAGTATAGACCGGTCTCCCTTGGCCATTCCTTTGATGAGACATCCGCTCTAATAAGGTCTGATCGCTTTCAAAAGTTTCTCCCACGCTATAAATAGTTGCCATTGCTCCTACAAATACTTCTCGGGCCATGAAAGAAGTTATCAATGAAATCCCAATTTGCCAATTGTAACCTAAAGGTTGAATAACAGGCTCGATCCATTTTCCAGCCATACCAATATAAGACTGTTCTAAGGCTACCGATTTGACTTTTAACTGATATTTTGCCTGCTGGGAAGACTCTTTAGGTATCGGAATCTTTGCAATGGCAGATGCAATCTGATCGTTTGGACCATAGCTGGCCAAAACCCATAAAACCACGGAAATAGCCAATATTACTTTCCCTGCTTCCCAAACAAATACTTTACATTTCTCGAGAACAGTGAGACCCAAATTCGACCAACGAGGGATTTTATAATTTGGCAACTCCATAATCAGAGAGCTCTTCTCTCTGGTCTTCAAGATTCCCTTAAAAAGAAGGGCCGAAAGTAAAGCTGCTACGAAACCCACTAAGTATAAAGCCATCAAAACCACACCTTTTAAATTAAAAATCCCCCATGAAACATCTGGCACAACCAAGGCGATCAATAATGTGTAAACGGGAATTCGAGCTGAACAACTCATTAAGGGCACCACAATAATGGTAATAATGCGTTCCTTCCAATGATCTATGGTACGTGTAGCCATCACAGCAGGAATGGCGCAAGCCACTCCCGATATTAACGGCACAATACTACGCCCATTTAAGCCAAAGGGACGCATCATTCGATCGGTAATAAATACAACACGTGCCATATAACCCGTTTCTTCGAGAAGGAAAATAAAGCCAAAGAGTAGTACAATTTGTGGAATAAAAATCATGACTCCTCCCAGTCCAGGGATAAAACCTTGCGAAATCAAATTGGTCAAAGGCCCGGTAGGCAAGGAAGCTTGTACCCATTGACTCAAACTCAAAAAAACCGTGTCAATTAAATTCATGGGTACCTCTGACCAGGCAAAAATACTCTGAAAAATAAGGGCTAAAAGAAATAAAAAAATAAGATAACCCCATAGCGGATGGGTAAGTATTTGATCCCATTTTTGGTGTCTCAATGATCTTAGGCGTGTAGAAGGCTGGCAGAAAGATAATATTTGACCTATTCTTTTATACCGTACCTCTCCCAAGGCGACCTCTTCATTTGTCCCCAATTTCCAATCCTCAAAATCAATAAATTCATAGGTATTAGGTTTAGGAGCTGACCCTAAAGAAACTCTTAACATGGCGGATTTTAAATGGGAAAGGTCTTGTATCAATCGCGCATTGAAGGGGATCAAAGGTACTCCTCCTAACATCTCACTAAGTTTTTCAAGATTGATTTCGAACGTCTCCTTGTCCACTAAATCCATCATATTGGCAATTAATAAAGAAGGTATTCCCAAGTCAAGTATTTGAGTAGCAAGAAACAAATTTCGCTCCAGATTGGTGCTATCCATAACTATAAGCACTAAATCAGGGTAATCTGGATGATCCTTTTGAGAGAGTACTTGAAAGACCACCTCTTCGTCTTGAGATTTTGGATAGATACTATAAATCCCTGGCAAATCAAGTAATTCTACATCTGTACCCTGATGACTAAAATATCCCCATTTTTTATCTACGGTAACCCCTGGATAATTTCCTACCTTTTGATTAAGTCCAGTCAGTAAATTGAATACAGAAGTCTTACCTGCATTAGGATTTCCAACAAGGGCCACCTTCATGCAACAGCAATTAATGCGGCCTCTTTACGCCTTAAAGCCAGCGTGTAACCTTGAGCATCAATGGCAATCGGATCGCCAAAAGGAGCCTTAAAAAGTAACTTGACTTCTTTTCCGGGAAATAAACCCATATCGATCAATTTAACCGCCAAAGGATCTTTTTTTATCTTAGTGACAATGTAAGATTTTGAAAAATTTGATATTTGTTCTAAAGTCATTAGTACTAATTAAATTTATAACTCCAAAAATAATTTTTTTCTCCAATATGCTATTAAAAATTGAAACTACCTAC
>CACLDR010000083.1 GCA_902605755.1 uncultured Marinoscillum sp.
CCGCAGCTCTATTTTTTAAAAAATGATATGAATATTCTGCCTCAACCTCAAATTCCCAAATATTTGGCCTGACAGAGGGTAAAACAGCACGGAATCCCAACTCTGTGATACGGCAAGCCTCTTTTATTAAATCAATTTCAACATCAGATTTGATCATTCTAAGAGCATACAATAAAGGTGCTAAACGTTTAAATTGATGCAATGCATAGTCCCTCTTGATTTTTTGAGTGAAGCGCTCATTAGCCGTTTGAACTTTCGTCTCAGCTCTCAAATGTTCATTTTGGTACAAATATACGTTATCGCATTGTGTCAAAACCTCTTTTAAAGAGGCCTCAAAATTAGAAGACCAATGAATCTCCTCAATTCCAGATAAGGCAATTCCTTCTGATTTTGATAATTTGTGCCCATCCCATACAGCGATATGCGCATTAGTTTCTTTAAGAAAAAGTTGTGCTCTCATTTTCTCATTGGGGTGGTCAGGCGCAAATACCAAAAATGAATCTTCTTGATCAATACCCGTCAAATAAAATAAATTACTGTTTTGTTTAAACGGTAAGGTGCCATCAGCATTTGTAGGCATCCGATCGTTAGATAGGAGTATTACCACTGAATTAGGGAGTAGATACTCACTTAATCGCCGTCTATTTTCAACAAAAAATTGGGTATCTATGTTGCGATATCTCATGGTAATTAAATCTAAGTTTAAATTAATTTTATCTAAATAAAATTACTAATTTAGCCGTTTTATAAGGGATTTTACTGAAATTTTTTCAGCACAATTAAAATGTTTTTCAGGACAGACCTTGGATCCGTGGGTCCCACAAGGTCGGCAATTTAATTTTTGAGAGCTCTCAATAACCACACAGTTATCAGACAATGGCCCAAAACCAAAAGCGGGTATAGTTGAACAAAATATCGCCGTTGTCGGGGCGTTCATTGCTGAGGCTAAATGCATAGGTGCCGAATCATTCACATAATTCATCAAAGCCCCTTCCATCAGCGCAGCCGACTGCAGTAAATTTAAATTTCCACATAGATTTACTACGCCCTCATGGGTTTGTTGATGGATCTCATTTCCTAGTTTCTTATCATCAGGACCACCGATTATATAAACAATCAGCTGGGATTCAATGGACTCTATAAAAGTAATCCACTTGTGTAAAGGGAATTGTTTAGTTTTCCATATCGAAGCGGGTGCTATAGTAATGTAGGGTGTTACTTTATACTTTCTAATAGAAGTAAAAGTAGACTTACTCAGCTTTAATTCTGGCTTCAACTTAGAAATTGTACCAAAGGGCCTCAATAATTCCAAATTCCGATCTACCTCATGAATTCGATGCATCAATGAATGTGCTATAGCATGGTCAAAACTCCAAGAGAAGGGATTTTTATCAAATCCTATCTTTACTTTAGCATGGGACAGAAAAGTCACTAGACCCATGGAATAATATCTTTGAACATTGATAACTACATCATAGTTTGATTTTCTAATCTGTCTAATAAGCTTAACTAAACTCTTGATTTTTTCTTTTTTGTCCCAGATCAAAATGTTTTCTATTCTCGCATCTTCGGCAAGTAAGCTTTCATTTCCTTTCCTAACCAAAAAATCTATGGCTACTTTTGGGAAAAATAAACGCATTTGCGTAATTAATGGAGTGGCAAGAACCACGTCACCAATAAAAGCAGTTTGAATTATAAGTATGCGATGAGGATTCATTTTTAGCTAAATTAGTGAATTCAATAATCCAAAAACAACTATTCTAACGAACTAATAATGAAATAAAATATTTTATTAAAAAAAACTTAGGTTCATTAATCAAGAGATGCAGGAATATTATTGCCATGAGTTATCCAATGGGATAAGAACTATTCATAAAGAAATCAGTTATACTAAAATTGCACATGTTGGGATCATGTTAGATATTGGTAGTCGAGATGAAGACAGTTCCCAAAAAGGGATTACCCATTTTTGGGAACATATGTCTTTCAAAGGAACCCACAAAAGAAAATCATTTCATATTATCAATAGATTAGAATCGCTTGGAGGAGAACTCAATGCATACACCACGAAGGAAAAAATTTGCTTCTATGCCTCTATTTTAGATGCCCATATAGAAAAAGCCGTTGAACTGCTCGTTGATATTGTATTCAATTCGTCTTTCCCAAAGAAGCAAATTGAAAAAGAGCGCCAAGTAATTCTTGAAGAAATGTCGATGTATCAAGATACACCGGAAGATGCAATTATGGATGAGTTTGATGAAGTCATCTTTAATAAACATCCTTTAGGATA
>CACLDR010000084.1 GCA_902605755.1 uncultured Marinoscillum sp.
AGCACAACTAGGGGTAATTGAAGTTTTAATTTTTGATTTTTTTTTGTCATAAACATCAAATTTATTTGTCAGGAATTAGCACCTTCCTCTTAGCAGGGGGGTTGCTAGCGCGTCAACGAGCCTGTCTCTTAACACTTCTTAATAAATCGAGTTAATTTTCGATTTCAAGTACAAACTTAATTCCCAAATTTAATTTTACAAAACAATTGAAATAATTTTTTATTATTTGTTTTTGGGACTTTATATGATGCTATGTTCTGTAGCGATATAGCATTTAAATTGTGTTTTGATGATTGCCCTTAAATTTATTTCAGTCAAATGAGAATTCGAGTATTCAGATGAATCAATATATATTTGCTCTATGACTTATGATTGTTTTCGTGTAAGTATGGAATTAATGTCTCTCTATATTAGTTTGAAGTTCAGAGATGCGAACCGCTGATAGACTTAAAGAAGTTCAAGAATATTATTTTTCTGTAAAACGCAGAGAGATATGCGACTTAGAAAAAAAGGGTAAAAAGGTTCTTAATCTTGGTATTGGCAGTCCTGATTTGCTACCGCCGGACCGGGTGATCGAGCAGTTAAAAAAAGGTTCGGGCTATCGGGGGGCCAATCAATATCAGCCTTATCAAGGTCTTTTGGTCTTTCGTAAAGCTATCGCCGAATTTTCAAAAAGTCAGCTGAACGTTATATTGAATCCTGAAGACGAAATTTTACCTCTGATGGGCTCAAAAGAAGGAATGGCTCATATATCATTGGCTTATCTCAATAAAGGAGATCAAGTTTTAATTCCTGAATTGGGTTATCCTACATATACCTCAGTCACAAATATGGTAGAAGCAGAGCCGATTTATTATCCTTTGATCGAATCAGATGATTGGTGTCCTGATTGGAAATTTTTTGATCAACTAGATTACAGTAAAATAAAATTACTTTATCTGAATTATCCACATATGCCAACAGGGGCTAGGGGATCAAAAAAAATTTTAGAAAAATTTGTGAAAATAGCAAATAAGTACGATTTATTATTGATACATGACAATCCTTACAGTTTCATTTTGAATGATCAACCTCGTAGTATTTTTTCAGTGGAAGGATCTAGATATTGTGCTTTGGAATTGAATTCTTTGTCTAAATCCTTCAACATGTCTGGATGGCGTGTAGGGTGGTTGTCAGGGGCGGCAGAAAATATCAAGAATGTATTAAGGATTAAAAGCAATCTCGATTCTGGTATGTATCAACCCATTCAGCTAGCAGCAATCATTGCTCTGCAGCAGGATAAGGGATGGTTTGAGAAATTAAATTACACCTATAAGATCCGTAGAAACAGTGTTTTTCGTCTTCTAGACAAACTTAAATGTACCTATCAAAAGGAACAAAGTGGTCTTTTTGTATGGGCGCAAGCACCCATGTTGGATGTCGATGTTTTAATTGATGACCTGCTCGCGAACAAACATATTTTTATTACCCCAGGTCATATTTTTGGAGCTAAGGGGAGACGTTATTTGAGGGTATCTTTGTGTTCTCCTAAAGAAATTTTTGAGCAAGCTATTTTGAGATTATGAAGATTTCTATCATTGGTTTAGGATTAATAGGGGGCTCGTATGCTTTATCGTTGAAAAAACGATTCAAAAAAATTACCTTGTATGGTTGGGATCAGAATGAAGCACATAATTTAGAGGCAAAAAAACGAAATATAATTGACGTAAGTTGTAGTTCATTAGAGGAGGCTCTTGTAGTAGGTGATTGGATTTTATTGGCTATTCCTGTAAATAGCATTGCATCTTCACTTTCAGGTATGTTAGATGTGCTAGCATCCCATCAATTAATTATTGATTTTGGATCTACAAAGGAACAAATCTGTAAAAGGGTCGCTCGACATAAGAAGCGAGATCAATTTATTGCGGCACACCCAATTGCAGGTACTGAATACAGTGGACCTAGAGCGGCCTTTTCAACTCTTTTTAAAGATAAAGTCATGATTGTATGTGAACCTGAAAAGACAAAGTCAGATTTTCTCAGTGCCTTTGAAGACCAATGTGGTACTTTGGGTATGGTAATCATTTATTTAGATGCTGCCGAACATGATGCTCACTTAGCTTATGCTTCTCATTTGAGCCACATTATTGCTTTTGGGCTGTCTCACACGGTACTACAAAAAGAAGAGTTCGCAATGAAAATCTTGGATTTGGCAGGTTCCGGACTTGCATCAACGGTAAGACTAGCCAAAAGCTCTCCAGACATGTGGACACCTATTTTTATTAATAATCGAGATGCTATTTTA
>CACLDR010000085.1 GCA_902605755.1 uncultured Marinoscillum sp.
TTTTTGGTACATTAATTTCCACATTTGTGGTTGGAAGCATGGTTTTTTACCTATTTCCGTTATTGGGTGTCGATATGGACTTTATCTATTGCTTACTTTTAGGGGCTCTTATTTCACCTACCGATCCAATTGCTGTGTTGGCCCTACTAAAGAAGTTTAATTTATCTAAAAATTTAGAAATAAAAGTTGCGGGCGAATCCCTCTTTAATGATGGGGTAGGTGTGGTTGTTTTTTTAACTATTTTGGGTGTTGCAGAGAGAGGAATGGATACGTTTGATATTGGAGAGGTAGGGATCTTATTTGGTCAAGAAGTTTTTGGGGGATTATTACTCGGTGCCCTATTAGGTTACCTGGGCTTCAAAGTTTTGCTTTTTATTGACAATGATTATGTGGAATTAGAGGTTTTGGTTACACTCAGCCTAGTTATGATAGGTGGTCGATTTGCTGAATCTATTCATGTTTCTGCTCCATTAGCAATGGTGATTTTAGGTCTTTGCATCGGTAATGAGGGGAGGGATGAAAAATTGGCAAATGCGACGGGTAAGTACGTTTTTAAATTTTGGCATTTGTTGGATGAGACTCTAAATGCAATGTTATTTATTCTCATTGGCTTAGAAATGCTGGTGATAGCTCAGAATGTTACCGGTGATATGTTTTTGATTGGATTGGTGGGTATTTTGATTGTTCTCACAGGTCGTACCATCGGCGTTTCCTTGCCGGTTGGTTTAATGGCTATAAAGAAGAAATTTGAGAAAGGTACAACACCCTTACTTATATGGGGAGGGTTAAGAGGAGGAATTTCTGTCGCATTGGCGTTGTCTTTATCTGATTTTGAATGGATTCCTAGTGATTTCAAGAGCATCATTTTATTTACAACTTATTGCGTGGTTGTTTTCTCTATACTGGTTCAAGGTCTGACAATACCTGCACTACTTAGAAAGATTCAATAATGCCACAAGGAAAAGAAGATCCCTTGTCAGAATCCTTTGATATTGATCAACTCAAAACAAGTGTAAAAAAATCTGTGGAATTGGAAGAACCGATCCATAAATTACGCCTCAGTATTTCGGAAGGGTTATATCTTCTTTCCTTAGGTGATGATGAAGGTCAACTGCTAAAAAAATCTGAAAAGGTTATCGATTATGGATTAATAGTTGGTGGTATTCTACAGCTTTATTTGATAGGTAGTATTAGAATTGAGAAAGGAACTATTAAAATAAGTTCTATCAACCAGACTGGAAATATTTTTTTGGATAAGATATTAACAAATCTCAATGATGGATGCGGAATAATTGAGGAACTATTGAGACTGAAAAAAAAACTTAAAAAACATTATATCCATCTGGAAGAGCTTCTAATCGCTAAAGGAATTCTTAAAAGAAAAGAAAATTACTTGTTGTGGGTTCCGTTAAGTGAGCGAATGGAAAATGTTAATTACGCATATGAACAGGAAATAAGAAATACGCTTAGGGCGATGGTTTTAAGAGGATTTAAAAATGATGTTTCATTTTCAATTCTTTTATCCCTAACTAATGATTGTCATTTATTATCAGAAGTATTTAGACCTTCTAATGAACTATCGGATGCAAAAAATTCTGTACAAAACCTAGGAAAACTAGCTAACGTAAATGAAGATTTGGCAAATGTATTAGGTTTGATAAGCCAATTTTTTATGGAAAAATTTCGATAGTGATTAACATGATTACTTCGTTTTTATTTACGCTGAAAGCTTAATTTTTAGCGTAAAATACTAGTATGTTTTTGCTCAGATAGTTTTCTAAGCTCCTGATTTTGCTTCATTAAGGCCCTAAAATATAAATCTTTATTGAGGTCCAAGGCTTTTTTCTCGCTAACATTGTATAGTGAAGCATAGAGTTTAGCTTGCATTTGTTGATTGGCTTTTAAATAGGCCAGAATTGAATCTTGTTTTTGCAAAATGTTATTTGCTCTTATAGACATAAAGCCAAAGCCTTCGTGAGGATTATTATTGTCCTTTTCAAGAATTAAATATTCAACCCCATCTACGTCTATTTTGTCAAAATGCCATTGTACGTTTTCGTGAATTTCTCGGGTCGCAAATTTTTCATCTTCTGATAATGATTGGTTTTTACATCCGATAAGTGTTATAATTAATAGGATGACACATAAAATAATTTTCATAGATTTAGATACTAGTTATTGAATAAGTCC
>CACLDR010000086.1 GCA_902605755.1 uncultured Marinoscillum sp.
CACAGAATTACAAAAACTTATGAAAACGGGCTACGGCCAAGACGGGCCAACTTATGAAGGCGGTTATCAATTAAAGGAATTTAAAAAGTTACAAGTAAGAAATCATAGTGCACGTCAAGGAACAGAATATTTTTTTGTTGAACGTGGGCCTGGTAACATTTCCGGGAGAACCAGGGCATTTTTTGTGGATGCAAGTGATGCTTCACAAAACACATGGTTCGCTGGAGCGGCATCGGGCGGAGTTTGGAAAACGATTAATGGGGGCAGTACTTGGCAAACCTCTTCAAAAGGTCTCCCAAACCTAGGTACTAATGCATTAGCGCAATCTCCTTCTAATCCTGATGTCATTTACGCAGGTACAGGAGAACAATATGGAGGCGGTGATATTAATGGTTCAGGATTATTTAAATCAACAAATCATGGCCAAGATTGGTTTCAAGTAATTAGTCCTGATGAAATCCCTGCGGCGCAGCAGATTGGTAGAATAATAATCAACCCAGAAAATAAAAATGAGGTTGTAATTAGCGGAACAAGTAGTAGGTGGTCGCGAGAATCGGTAAAATCTGGAATATACAAATCACTCGATGATGGTATTTCGTGGTCAGAATCGCTATTATTGACAAATGGCGATGTTGTGGATATGGTTTTGAATGACCCCACAAATTGGAATCTACAGTATGCGGCAGTAAATGGAAGGGGTGTTTACAAGTCAATTAATGGTGGGACGAGTTGGTCAAATAAAAGTGAAGGTTTACCAATCAATCCTGGACGAATTGAACTTGGAATATCCCCAGTAAATTCTAAAATTGTTTGGGCCTCAGAAGAAAATGGTCGATTATATGTTTCAAAAGATGGTGCAGAGAGTTGGTTTTTTGTTGGTGAATTAAACAGTTCACAAAACTTTAATTTTCTAATTCAGGGTAGCTATGATAATTCGGTTCTTGCACATCCTTTCGATCCTAATAAGGTATATATTGGAGGTGTCAACATATGGGAATTTACTCTGACCGATTCTGTAAGAACTGTGAAAAATTTGGAATTGAGAAAAAGTAATACCGAAGAGTTTTTAAATTTTATCGACTTCGGTGGTAGCTATATTACCGGAATAATGGATATCGGCGAGATTGACCTAGCCGATCTAGAAAATATTGAAATACGCTTCGGTCAAGGTACACAGAAAGCGCATCGATTTACTGTAAATGGTGCAGGGTCAGGTGTGAATGATTCTAACTACAAATATGAAGATTATGTAGAAGTCCCTTTCCAAGTTTGGGACGTTAATAATGAGAAACAACTTATGGTTTCCTTCAGGGACCAGCAAGAGGATGGAAATTGGAATTTAATTCCAATGAATACATCCACGGAAAGTAGTCTTCATTCCAGAGAATACCTCTTTATTCATTTGATAGATTATAATGAGTCCCCAGACAGTAATATTGCAATAAATGGCGGACAGACTTTTCAGCAGATGTATTTTTTATGGCCTGTGGGGACAGAAAACTATACCTTTGATCCTTCAGAACTCCCCATTGCTAAAATCGAGATAGGTTATTTTAATAAAAAAACAATTGTTCGAGAAACTTTTAATATTTCTGATGCATACAGTGAATTTGATGGAAATAATTCTCTAATATACGGCGAACCTACTGACGGGGAAAATGCCGTTCATCCCGATCATCACAGCTTGCATGCGCTAAATATTAATTATTACGATCAAACGTTTAATCTTCTAAGTACCAATGATGGTGGTATTTATTTATCAAGATTATCAAAAAAACCAGGACATGAGGATATGAGTTTTGATTTTGTAAGCAGTGGATTTAATACAACGCAGTTTTATGCTGCTGATAAAATGCCTGGGGAAGACAGATATATAGGTGGCATGCAAGACCAAGGTACTTATCTCTCTCCAGAAGGAAGTTCTACCAATGCCAGTTCAGCGTATGAACATGTTATTGCTGGCGATGGATTTGAAGCACTATGGAATAATCGTGACCCTAAAAAAATTATAGGCTCGCAATATCGCAATGGTTTTTATTCTTCTTCTGACGGTGGACAAACATGGAGTAGCGCTTCAAGTGGAATCGGAGAAGATGGCCCCTTTTTATCTCGACTGGCAAATTCTAGATCTTATCCAGATCGTATTTATGCAGTTGGGGCCTATGGAGTTTATAAGTCCAACAAC
>CACLDR010000087.1 GCA_902605755.1 uncultured Marinoscillum sp.
GACAAACGTATACTTCTGCAAAATGAAATTTAAGATGATTATAACTAAAAAATATTGATCCTATTTATATCTGAAATTAAAAATATTTTAAATATTTGAGGCTCTGAGACTTATAGTGCGTTTTGGCGTTTTTTTGATTGAAGTACTCCAAAAAAAATTCCAATCAAGTTTTCGTTTACAATGGAAGTCAAACTTTATTTGGCCATTAACAAAAATAAAATGGTACAATTTAGGAGACAAAGTCCAATAGATGTAATAAAGAGTATATGTGGCTTATTGAAGTCTAAGAAAGCTAACGAAATATAATGTGAATAAAATGCAGTGCCATGTTCAAATATGTTTTTTTATTAATGCAACAATGTTGCGTTAATAAGGACAATCTTTATATATTTACAGCAATATCTTCGTAAATTTGGTAAAAGGGTTATGAAGCAAAATAGCTTCACAACCCTTTTTTCAATAAAGCCATAAGTTTCGAACTTAAGATCATCAATAAAAAAATTAGCCTCACCCTATTTCTTCAACATTCTTTCCTATTATGGTAGCTTTTATTGAGAATAATGGATATCACTTTTTACATATTTTTTTAAATGTGTGAATTTAAAAAATGATTAAATTGTTTTCAATACTGAGAAAATTGGGGCAGAATTATGGAAAAATCTATTTTATCCTTAGATTAAACCGTTTTAGTATGTATTCTATTGTAGATATAGAGACCACTGGAAATGGTTACAAAGGTCAGAAAATTACTGAAATATCAATTTTCCTTTTTGATGGCCAAAAAGTAATTGATGAATTCACCTCATTGGTTAATCCTGAGAGAAAAATTCCAAATTACATATCCAATCTTACTGGTATTACGGAAGCAATGGTCAGCAATGCTCCAAAGTTTTATGAGATTGCTAAAAAAGTAGTGGAAATAACCAAGGATGCCATTTTTGTAGCTCATAACGTGCACTTTGACTATGGTGTTATAAGAGAGGAATTTAAACGCTTAGGCTTTAATTTTAATCGAAAAAAACTTTGTACTGTACGACTTTCACGCAAAATAATTCCTGATTTATCATCTTATAGCTTAGGTAATATTTGTGATTCTGAAGGTATAATAATAGCAGAAAGGCACAGAGCAAAAGGAGATGCAGAAGCAACCCTAGAACTGTTTCGGAAATTAATTGAAAGGGATAAAAACTTTACGATAAACAGTTTTCTGCATCCCAAGTCTAGAGATGTTGCCTTACCTCCTCTCTTGGATAAAGTAGTAGTAGATAATTTACCTGAGACGTACGGTGTATATTATTTTAGGAATACACAAAAAGAGGTTATTTATGTTGGTAAGGCAAATAATATAAAACAACGAGTAATAAGCCATTTTTATGATAAAAAGAAAAAAGAACGAACCATGTGTCTAGAAACTGCAGATATTTCCTACAAAGAAACTGGAAGTGAGATCTTAGCTCTTTTACATGAATCATCAGAAATAAAACATTTTTATCCAAAATTTAATAGAGCACAACGAAGGTCTGGTGAGGCTTTTGGATTATTTTCCTACAAAGATCGAAATGGGATACTCCATTTAGCCTTTGATAGACTAAAACTAGTTCCAAATCCAATCGTGAAATTTTATTCCATGATTGAATGCAGTAAGACTCTAGAAAAAATGTGTGCCCAATTTGAATTATGTCCAAAGTTCTGTCACCTTGAGACCAAAGCAAATACTTGCTTTCACTTTCAAATTAAAAAATGTCGAGGAATTTGCTCCGGAAAAGAAACTTCAGAAAACTATAATAAAAGAGTTCATAAAGCTCTTCAACCTTTTAATTTGCAAACCGAAAATTTAGTCCTCAAAGAAAAAGGTAGAACCAGAAATGAAATAGGAATTGTCCTGATTTTAAATGGAATCTATCGTGGTTTTGGTTTTATAAATAAAGATATTAAAATCGAAAAGCCAGAAGAATATGAACGGTATATTCAGCCTAAAAAGGACAACAGAGATATTAAGCGAATTCTAACCTCCTATATCGCCAAAAAAATAGATTCTAATTTACTTTAAAGATTATTCTTATATCTTATCCGAATAAATCTCCAAATAATTCCCTAATGCTTTTACATGCTATC